>NZ_JBHXRX010000070.1:0-39869 GCF_042714995.1 Streptomyces sp. NPDC058665 | reverse complement strand
CCGAACGCCCTACCGCCGACCCCGCAAAACCCGCGGAATGGTAGTCTCGTGGGCCCGGAGAGGAGCAACCGAGACACGCGCCGGAGGTGCTGACGGTGTCAGTAGCCGTGGCGGGTGCCGCCGTCCACCGGGAGCATCAGGCCCGTCAGGTAGGACGCCGCGGGGGAGAGCATGAACGCCGCCGTGCGGCCGAACTCGGCCGGCGTGCCGTAGCGGCGCAGCGGTATCCGGGCCTCCTGGGACGCGCGGGCCGCCGCCGGGTCGCCCGACAGGGAGTCCAGTTCGCGGACCCGGTCCGTGTCGATCCGGGCCGGCAGCAGGCCGATCACGCGGATGCCGCGCGGACCCACCTCGCCGGCGAGTGACTTCGCGAATCCCGCCAGGCCCGGCCGCAGGCCGTTGGAGATCGTGAGGCCGCGGATCGGTTCGTGGACCGAGCCGGACAGCACGAGACCGATGACCCCGCCCTCACCCAGCTCGTTGGCCGCCTCGCGCGCCAGCCGTACCGCGCCGAGGAAGACCGAGTCGAACGACGACAGCCACTGCTCGTCCGTCGTGTCCAGCGCGAGCCCCGGCGCCGGGCCGCCGACGCTGATCAGGATCCCGTCGAAGCCGCCGAACCGCGCCCGTGCCACGGCTATCAGGCGCTCCGCGACCGCGGGATCCGCGTTGTCCGCGACCACGCCGAACGCGTTCGGGCCGATCGACTCCGCCGCCTCCATGACGGACTTCTCGTCGCGCCCGGTGACGACCACTTTCGCCCCGTCCGCCACCAGCGCTTCGGCGGACGCGCGCCCCAGTCCCCGGGACGCGCCGGTGACGACGTAGACGCGGTCCTTCAGTCCAAGATCCATGGCCCCTATCCTGCCTCGTCCTCCCGGGCCAGGGCGAGGGCCGTCCCCACGAGCCCGATGTGGCTGAACGCCTGCGGGAAGTTGCCCAGTTGCCGGCCGATCGCCGGATCGTACTCCTCGGCGAGCAGGCCGACGTCGTTACGAAGGGCGAGAAGGCGCTCGAAGAGTTCCGTCGCCTCCTCTCCGCGACCCGTCATGAGCAGGGCGTCCGCCAGCCAGAACGAGCAGACGAGGAAGGTGCCTTCGCCGCCGGGCAGCCCGTCGATCGACGCCCCCTCCGTGCTGTAGCGGCGCACCAGCCCGCCCGCTCCCAGCTCCGCCCGCACCGCGTCGACCGTGCCCACCACCCGCGGATCGTCCGGCGGCAGAAAGCCGAAGCGCGGGATCAGCAGGGTCGCCGCGTCCAGTTCGGTCGAACCGTACGCCTGCGTGAAGGTGTTACGAACCGGGTCGAAACCCTTCTCGCACACCTCCCGGTGCACCTCGTCGCGCATCGTCCGCCAGCGGTTCACATCACCGCGCAGCGACGGATCGGCCTCCAGCGTCTTCACCGCGCGGTCGGCGGCGACCCACGCCATCACCTTGGAGTGCACGAAGTGCTGCCGGGGGCCGCGCACTTCCCACAGCCCCTCGTCCGGCTCACGCCACTTCGACTCCAGGAAACCCAGCAGGGCGAGCTGGAGATCCCACGCGTGCGGCTGCCCCGCGAGGCCGACCTCCCGCGCCACGTGAAGGGAGTCGATGACCTCGCCGTACACATCGAGCTGGAGCTGCTGGACCGCCTCGTTCCCGGTCCGGACCGGGCGGGAGCCCGCGTAACCGCCCAGCCACGGCAACTCCGTCTCCGGCAGCCGCCGTTCGCCCGCGACCCCGTACATTATCTGGAGGTCGGAGGGGTCACCGGCGACCGCGCGCAGCAGCCAGTCGCGCCACGCCCTGGCCTCGTCCACGTAGCCCGCGGACAGCAGGGCGTTCAGGACGAGCGCCGAGTCGCGCAGCCAGCAGTAGCGGTAGTCCCAGTTGCGTACGCCTCCCAGCTCCTCGGGTAGCGAGGTCGTGGGCGCCGCCACGATGCCGCCCGTCGGGGCGTAGGTAAGCGCTTTGAGCGTGAGCAGGGAGCGCAGGACGGCTTGGCGGTACGGCCCCTTGTACGTACAGAGCCCCGCCCACTCCTCCCAGTCCGCCTTGCTGTGCTCCAGGGCCTCGAACGGGTCGATCAGATCGGGGCGCGGCAAGTGCGAGGGGTGCCAGCTGAGGACGAACGCGACCTTCTCCCCTGCGCCGACGGTGAACGACGAGCAGGTGCTGAACTCCTGGCCCCACGTCTTGACCAACGGCTTCTCGGCCGGCGCCGGTTCACCGCCGGCCGGCCGCGCGAGCGAGACGCTCCGCAGCCAGACCGAGTCCGGCCCGGCCACGGCGACGCGCTGCCCGTCGGTCCTGCGTACCCACGGCACGATGGAGCCGTAGTCGAAGCGCAGCCGCAGTGCGGCGCTCATCTCCACCGAGCCGCTGACGCCCTCCACGATGCGTACGAGATCGGGCGCGACATCGCGCTGCGGCATGAAGTCGGTGACCTTCACCGTGCCGCCCCTGGTCTCCCACAGGGTCTCCAGCACCAGCGATTCGCCCGCGTACCGGCGGCCGGCGCAGCGGGTGGCACCCCGGGGAGCGAGCAGCCAGTGGCCGTTCTCCTTGTTGCCGAGCAGGGACGCGAAGCACGCGGCGGAGTCGAAGCGCGGCAGGCACAACCAGTCGATGGAGCCGTCCATGCCGACGAGTGCCGCGGTCTGCAAGTCGCCGATGAGGGCGTAGTCCTCGATGCGTTGGGTCACCTCAGCCCTGTTCCCGCAGGGCAGGCGGGTTATGCGGCGGCCGTCTCCCGCTCGGGTGTGCCCCGGGCGGCGGTCGCCGCGCGGTCGCGCCTCTCGCGCCGTACAAGAATGACCCACCCGACGGGCACGCCCGCGGTGAACAGCCACCACTGCACGGCGTACGCCATGTGCGGACCGATGGAGCCTGAGTCGGGCTCGGGGATCTGGCGCGGGCTGCCGCCGGCCGCCGCGGGGGCGGTCTGCTCGATGTAGCCGCCGAGTACGGTCCGGCCGAGGAACCCGGCCTGCTGCTCGCTGTTGATCAGCATGACCTGGCGGTCCGGGAGGTCGCTCAGCTCCTTGATGCCGCTGGTGCCGGTCGTCTCGTCCGCCTTGAGGCGGCCGGTGACGGTGACCTCGCCCTTGGGGGCCGCCGGGATGTCCGGGAAGGAGCGCTGGTCCGCCCCGAAGGGGATCCAGCCGCGGTTGACGAGGACCGCCCGGCCGTCGGCGAGGACGAGCGGGGTCAGGACATGGAAGCCGACGGTTTCGTCGGCGTTGGTCCGGCGGCGTACGACGACCTCGTGCGCCGTGTCGAAGGTGCCGGTGGCCTCGACCCGCCGCCAGAAGTCGGCGCGCGGCACGGTGTGACCGGGGGAGGTGAGCTCGGTGACCGGGACCGGCTTCGCCTTGAGGTTGTCGGCGATCAGTGTGTTCTGCGCCACCCGGTGTTCGTGCCGGTGCAGCTGCCAGAAGCCGAGCTCGATCATCACGGGGATGAGGGCGAGGGCGAGCAGGGTGAGGATCACCCACTGCCGCGACAAGAGGAACCGGTACACGCCTTTGACGGTACCCGGAGGGTCGGCCGCGCCCGGCAGCGGGTCCGCCGGGCCGGGCGCCCGCCCGTACACCTGTCCGAGATCACTCACACCCGGTCGACGATGCCCGCCTTCCCCTCGGCGCGGGCGCAGTGGGCGCCGCAGAACCACTGGCCTTCGACCTCGACGCCCTGGCCGATGATCTGGACGCGGCAGTGTTCACAGACGGGCGCCATGCGGTGGATGGCGCAGGAGAAGCAGTCGAAGACATGCACGGCGCCTTGCGCGTGCACCTCGAAGGACATGCCGTATTCGTTTCCGCAGACTTCGCAACGTGCCATGCGCCACAGGTTGGGACGCGGCGGCGCGGTGCGCGAGCGGACCGGGGGCGAGTCGCGGCGCAATCACCCGTCTGCCGGGGGCACCGCCGCGGGCGCCACGTCGCGCAGCAGATGCGTGAACGCGGCCTCGTCCACGACCGGTGTGCCGTACTCCGCCGCCTTCACCGTCTTGGACGTCGCCGAGCCGGGATCGTTCGTCACGAGCAGACTCGTCTTCCGCGAGACGCTGGTGGCGACATGCAGCCCCGCCTCGACGGCCCGGTCCTCCAGCAGCTCACGGTCGACCGACGTGTCACCCGAGAAGGCGACCCGCATCCCCTGCGCGAGCGGCTTGTCGCTCTCGTACCGCCCCGGGTTCGGATACGGACTGGGCGGCAGCCGACGCGACGGGCGCCAGGTCGTCGGACGGTGCGTCGCCTGATGGCCGATCAGCGGCTTCGCCGGGCTGTCCGTCCACTCCGTGAGCGGCCGGCATTCGAGCAGCGGCAGCCGCACCCCGTCCCGCGCCGCCGCGTGCAGGCTCGGCCGGAACGCCTCCGCGAGCACCCGCGCGTCGTCCAGCGCGTGGTGCGCGCGCCGCTGGGCGACGCCGAAGTGCTCGGCGAGCGTGGCCAACTTGTGGTTGGGCAGCGGCAGTCGGAGCTCCTTGGCGAGTGCGATGGTGCACAGCCGCTGACGCGTGGGCGCGACCGCCTTCGCGCGCGCGTACTCCCGGGAGATCATCGACCAGTCGAAGAACGCGTTGTGCGCGACGAGCACCCGGTCAGCGAGCCGCTCCGAGAACTCCCGCGCGACATCTCTGAACAGCGGGGCGTCCGCCAGCACATCGGTCGTCAGCCCGTGGATCCAGACCGGCCCCGGGTCGCGCTCGGGATTGACCAGCGTGTACCAGTGGTCCTCGACGTCGCCCCGCGCGTCCAGCCGGTACACCGCCGCGGACACTATGCGGTCGTCGCGGGCGAGTCCGGTGGTCTCCACGTCGACGACCGCGTATCCCTGGGGGTACGCGGCCGGCCACATCGTCGAAGTCGCGGGGTCGTCGAGCATGGTCACAGAGAATACGGGCCACGACTGACAGTCCGTGACGCGCCTCTGACCAGTCGTCGCCCCGCTCGCGCGGTACGGGTGCTGACGGACCGTCCGGTCACCCGTTGGGGGAAGTCACCGAGAGCCGCTGACAGGATGTCTCACATACTTGTCGGTAACAACATCTAGCCGGGGCCGCGTACCCGGCTCTACGGTGCTTGGCATGCCGCCGAACCTGCCCGATGTCGTGCTGTGGTCGATCCCCGCGTTCGTCCTGCTCACCCTGGTCGAAGTGGTGAGTTACCGGCTCCATCCCGACGAGGACGCCGCCGGGTACTCGGGCAAGGACGCCGCCACCAGCCTCTCCATGGGGCTCGGCAGCCTCGGCTTCGACCTCCTTTGGAAGATACCCGTCGTCGCCGTCTACACGGCGGCGTACGAGCTGACGCCCCTGCGCGTCCCCGTCCTGTGGTGGACCATCCCGCTGATGCTGCTCGCGCAGGACTTCTTCTACTACTGGTCCCACCGCGGCCACCACGTCGTGCGGATCCTCTGGGCCTGCCACGTGGTGCACCACTCCAGCCGGAAGTTCAACCTCAGCACCGCCCTGCGCCAGCCCTGGACCTCACTCACCATCTGGCCGTTCTACCTCCCGTTCATCCTGCTCGGGGCGCACCCCGCCGCGCTCGCCTTCTGCTCGTCGGCGAACCTCGTCTACCAGTTCTGGGTGCACACCGAGCGGATCGACAAGCTGCCCCGGCCCTTCGAGTACGTGCTGAACACGCCGTCGCACCACCGGGTGCACCACGCCTCCCAGGGCGGCTATCTGGACCGCAACTTCGGCGGGATCCTGATCGTCTGGGACCGGCTCTTCGGCTCCTTCGCGGCCGAGACCGAGCGGCCGGTCTACGGGCTCACGAAGAACATCGAGACCTACAACCCGCTGCGGGTCGCCACCCACGAGTACGCCGCCATCGCACGCGACGTACGGGCCGCCCGCGACTGGCGCGAACGGGCCGGACGGATCTTCCGTGGACCCGGCTGGCAGCCCGAGTGAGCCGCCTGCCCGCGAAGCCGCTCCTGGTGGCCTTCGCGCTCGCAGCCGTCGCCGAGCTGGTCTGTGTCGCCGTCGGCTCACGTACCGGCCAACTCCTCGCCAAGCCCCTGCTGATGCCGCTCCTCGCCGCGTACGTGGCCGCCCGGGGCGGCCCCCGGCTCCTCGTCGCCGCGCTGCTCCTCGGCTGGGGCGGCGACGTGTTCCTGCTCGTCCCGGCCGACGCGGCGTTCCTCGCGGGCATGGGGTGCTTCGCCGCCGGACACCTCTGCTACCTGACGCTGTTCGGCCGCCGCCGTACGCGCGTCGATCTCGCGGTCGGGTACGGCCTCGTGCTCGCCGTGGCGCTCGCCCTGCTGTGGCCCGGCCTCCCCGCCGAACTGCGCGTCCCCGTCGCCGTCTACAGCCTGCTGCTGGCCGCCATGGCCTGCCGGGCGAGCGGTCTCGGGCCGCTCGCCGGCGCGGGCGGCGCGCTCTTCCTGCTCTCCGACACGCTCATCGCCACCGACGTCGCCGAGTGGACCCAGCCGCCGGCCGCCGGTCTGTGGATCATGCTGACCTATCTCGCGGCCCAGGCCCTGCTCACGGCGGGCGTCCTGCGCGCCGCCACGGGCCCTTCGCCCACGGAGGGCAGCCCGACGGTCCGCACGGCCCGCCCCGTACACGACTGAGCGGGCCGCCCCACCGGGACGGCCCGCTCGTCTACTCAGGCTGTCGTGCTCAGCGGCGGACGGCGTCCAGCGCGTCCACCACGCCGGCACCGTAGAAGCCGTTCTTCTGCTTGCCGCCCTCGCACACCGCGTCGACGATGCCGTCACCGTCGATGTCGTACGGGTTGGTGCACGACGTCGCGTCGGCCTGGACGTTCAGCAACGTCTTGACCAGCCACGGCGAGGCGTACGGGTGGGTCGACTTGATCAGCGCCGCGACACCCGCCACGTGCGGGGACGCCATCGACGTACCGCCCTTGTAGCCGAAGCCACCACCGGGCAGCGTGCTCAGGATCAGACCGTTGACGGCGGGCGCCTCCGGGGTCTGGTACGCCGTCAGGTCGCCACCGGGAGCGGCGACGTCGACCTTCCCCAGACCGTAGTTGGAGTACGACGCCTTCAGGTTCTTCGCACCGGTCGCGGAGACCGTGACGACACCCGGCACCTGGGACGGAATGTCCAGGCACTCGGACGGGTCGATCACGCGGTCGGCCGGGGTGGTGTCGTTCGGGCTCGAACCGTCGTTGAGCTCGTCGGCGGCCAGGTCCATGTCGGAGTTGCCGGCGGCGGCGACATTGACGATGCCCTTGCCCTCGGCGTACCGGGTGGCCCGCGTGACGGCGTCGGCCAGAGCCTTCTGGTCCGGGTCGTCCTCGCAGTTGAACAGCCACGGGTCGGTGTAATAGCTGTTGTTCGTCACATCGACGCCGTGCTCGGCGGCCCAGACGAAGCCGCAGACGACGGCCTCGGTGTAGAAGAAGCCGTCGGGCTGCGACACCTTGATGCCGGAGACCTTCACGCCCGGAGCGACGCCGGTGACACCGGTGCCGTTCTTGGCCGCGGCGATCGTGCCCGCGACGTGCGTGCCGTGGTCGCTCTCCCCGGGGCCCGGACGCCAGGCGCCGTCCGCCGTGTTGGGCGCACCGCCCACACAACTGACCGATGCGCGACGGTCGAAGTTCGGAGCGAGGTCGGGGTGGGTGTCGTCGACACCCGTGTCGATGACGCCGACGGTGACCTTGCTGCTGCCGAGCGACTTCTGGTGCGCCTTGTCCGCCTTGATGGCCGGCAGGTCCCACTGGAGGGGCTCCAGCGCGTCCTGGTCGGCACCGGCCTTCGCCGTGGCGGCCTTCGCCTCCTTGGCGGACAGCGGCTGCTCGGCCTCGATGTCCGTGGTGGTCTGGGCCGTCAGCGGCTTCGTACGGGTGGCACCCGCCGAAGCGACGCCCCGGACCTTGCGGATCGCCGGGCCGAACTCCGGGTTCTGCGAGTGGACGACGATGACGCCTATCTGGTCATAGGCGATCACCACGGTGCCACCGGCCTTGGCGATGGCTCTCTTCACCGACTTGACGGTGGAGTGCCCGCCGTTGGTGTTCACGACGTACGACAGCTTCGGGCCGTCCGTCGAGACAGCGGCCGGGACGTCGTCGGCCGGCGCCGCCGACGCGGACCCGGCCGGCAGGAAGCCGAGCGAGGCGATGAGCGCCAGACCGACGGGCAGAACCAGTGCGTGCCGCCGTCTGGATCTCAGATGAGCCATGGGTTCTCCACATCATCCGTGAGGCCGCCCCTGCGCACAGCGCGCATGGGCGGGTACATGACGAGCGAAGCTATCGCTGATCATCCCTGCTCATCAATGATTTCGGGCAGAAAATCGCCGGTGTTGAACCACTTCGCCGCGCTCTCCGTGCCGTTGTCAGGGGGTGGACAACATCACCCCCTCAGTGAGCGCCCCCTCGACCACCCCTACCGCACCCGCGTCACGAGGAGATTCCGTGGCTACCGATGGACCGCCGCCGCCCAAGGGCAACTCGGACCCCAGCACCCCCGCCCAGCCCACGACAGCACAGTTCACAGAGGTCCAGGAGAGCGCCGAATTCGGTGAACTGCGCCGTACGTACCGCTCCTTCGCCTTCCCCCTGACCATCGCCTTCATCGCCTGGTACCTGCTGTACGTGCTGCTGTCCAACTACGCCGGCGGCTTCATGGGCACCAAGCTCTTCGGCAACATCAACGTCGCCTTCGTCTTCGGCCTCGGTCAGTTCCTCACCACGTTCCTCATCGCCTGGTTCTACTCGAAGTACGCATCGCAGAAGCTCGACCCCAAGGGCGCGGCGATCAAGTCCCGTATGGAGGCCGACCTGTGAGCCCGACCATCCAGCTGACCGAGGCCGCCGGAATCCAGCTGGCCGCCAACACCGACGCCAGCGAGCACCGGCCGCTGATCATCACGCTCTTCGCGCTGTTCGTCATCGCCACCCTCGTCATCACCGTCTGGGCCGGCCGGCAGACCAAGAACGCCGCCGACTTCTACGCGGGCGGACGCCAGTTCACCGCCTTCCAGAACGGCCTCGCCGTCTCCGGCGACTACATGTCCGCCGCCTCCTTCCTCGGTATCGCCGGCGCCATCGCCCTCTTCGGCTACGACGGCTTCCTCTACTCCATCGGCTTCCTGGTCGCCTGGCTCGTCGCGCTGCTGCTGGTCGCCGAACCGCTGCGCAACTCCGGCCGCTACACGATGGGCGACGTCCTCGCCTACCGGATGCGCCAGCGCCCCGTCCGTACGGCGGCGGGCGCCTCCACCATCGTCGTCTCGATCTTCTATCTCTTGGCCCAGATGGCCGGCGCGGGTGTGCTCGTCTCGCTGCTGCTCGGCATCACCAGCGACGCGGGCAAGATCCTTATCGTTGCCCTGGTCGGCATCCTGATGATCGTCTACGTCACCATCGGCGGGATGAAGGGCACCACCTGGGTCCAGATGGTCAAGGCCGTCCTGCTCATCGCGGGCACCCTGCTCATCACCTTCCTGGTGCTGCTCAAGTTCAACTTCAACGTCTCCGACCTGCTCGGCAGCGCCGCCTCCAACAGCGGCAAGGGCTCGGCCTTCCTGGAGCCCGGACTCAAGTACGGCCTCACGGAGACCTCGAAGCTCGACTTCATCTCGCTGGGCATCGCGCTCGTCCTCGGCACCGCCGGACTGCCGCACATCCTGATCCGCTTCTACACGGTGCCCACGGCCAAGGCGGCCCGTAAGTCCGTCAACTGGGCCATCGGCATCATCGGCGGCTTCTACCTGATGACCATCGCCCTGGGCTTCGGCGCCGCGGCCCTGCTCACTCCGGAGGAGATCACCAGTTCCAACGCGGCGGGCAACACGGCGGCGCCACTGCTCGCGATGGAGATCGGCGGCGGCGGTGACTCCACCGGCGGCGCCATCCTGCTCGCCGTCATCTCCGCGGTCGCCTTCGCCACCATCCTCGCGGTCGTCGCCGGTCTGACGCTGGCGTCCTCGTCGTCGTTCGCGCACGACATCTACGCCAACGTCATCCGCCGGGGCAAGGCCACCGAGAAGGAGGAGGTGCGCGCGGCCCGCTACGCGACCGTCGCCATCGGCGTCGTCTCCATCGCGCTCGGCGCCCTCGCCCGCGACCTGAACGTCGCCGGTCTGGTGGCCCTCGCCTTCGCGGTCGCCGCCTCCGCCAACCTGCCGACCCTTCTCTACAGCCTCTTCTGGAAGCGGTTCAACACGGTCGGCGCGCTCTGGTCGATCTACGGCGGTCTGGCCTCGTCCGTCCTGCTGGTCCTGTTCTCGCCGGTCGTCTCCTCCAAGCCCTCCTCGATGTTCCCGGACGTGGACTTCGCCTTCTTCCCGCTGGAGAACCCCGGACTGATCTCGATCCCGCTGGGCTTCCTGCTCGGCTGGCTCGCCTCGGTCCTCTCCAAGGAGGAGCCCGACGTCAAGAAGTACGCCGAGCTGGAGGTCAAGTCGCTCACCGGCACCGGGGCGCACTGACCCGATCGGCCTACTGATCGATTCGCTGATCGAATTCAACCGAAGAGAGAGCCACGGGCGTGGCCGCGTCGTAGAGTCCTACGACGCGGCCACGCCGCTCCTTGTGGCAAACGGGCCCGGTGGATGTCAGAGGTCTGCCGTACGCTCGAAAGACCGGTCGCACACGAGACCGGAACGACCGTCCCAGAGGTACCAGAGGCACCACGAGGCAGGGGGCTCACAGTGCTCATCGACACTTACGGCCGGGTGGCCACCGACCTACGAGTCTCGCTCACCGACAAGTGCAATCTCCGGTGTACGTACTGCATGCCGGAAGAGGGCCTGCAGTGGCTCGCCAAGCCCGATCTCCTCACCGACGACGAGATCGTCAGACTCGTCCGTATCGCCGTGACCCTGCTCGGCGTGCGCGACGTCCGCTTCACCGGCGGTGAGCCGCTGCTGCGGCCCGGTCTCGTCGGCATCGTCGAGCGGTGCGCCGCCCTCGCCCCCCGCCCCAAGATGTCGGTGACGACCAACGGCATCGGGCTCCGGCGCACGGCCGCCGCGCTCAAGACCGCCGGTCTCGACCGGGTGAACGTCTCGCTCGACACCCTGCGCCGCGACGTCTTCAAGACCCTCACCAGGCGCGACCGCCACCAGGACGTGCTCGACGGGCTGGCCGCCGCGCGCGCGGCGGGCCTGACCCCCGTCAAGGTCAACACCGTCCTGATGCCGGGGCTCAACGACGACGAGGCCCCCGAGCTGCTCGCCTGGGCCGTCGAGAACGGCTACGAGCTGCGCTTCATCGAGCAGATGCCCCTCGACGCCCAGCACGGCTGGAAGCGGGAGGGGATGATCACCGCGGGCGACATCCTCCAGTCGCTGCGCACCCGCTTCACCCTCACCGAGGAGGGCGGCGAGGAGCGCGGGTCCGCCCCCGCCGAGCGCTGGATCGTGGACGGCGGACCGCACCGGGTCGGTGTCATCGCCTCCGTCACCCGCCCGTTCTGCTCGGCCTGCGACCGCACCAGGCTCACCGCCGACGGTCAGGTGCGCACGTGTCTGTTCGCCCGTGAGGAGACCGATCTGCGCGCGGCCCTGCGCTCGGACGCCACCGACCAGGACATCGCGACGCTCTGGAAGCTGGCGATGTGGGGCAAGAAGGCGGGCTCCGGCCTGGACGACCCGCTGTTCCTCCAGCCCGACCGGCCCATGTCAGCCATCGGCGGGTGAGGTGTCCCGCTCCCACTCGGCCAGGGTCACGACGTCCTTGAGGAAACCGCGGACACCGAGGAACGACGACAGGTGTTCGCGGTGCTCCTCGCAGGCCAGCCAGGTCTTCCGGCGCTCGGGCGTGTGCAGCTTGGGGTTGTTCCAGGCCAGCACCCACACGGCGGAGGCGCGGCAACCCTTGGCCGAACAGACAGGTCCGCCGGAGGGTCCTTCGGAGGCGCCGGGAGAATCGAAGAGGTTCACGGCCTCAAGCCTAGGGCGTGGCGGGGGCGCGACCGACAGCCGCTGAGCCCGGGAGATACGCCCCAAGAAGACACGCCCCGAAAAAGGCGACGCCGAGCAGCCACGGGGGGAGCTGCCCGGCGTCGGTCCGTCGCTCCGACGGGGGATGCGGAGCGCCTACAAAGTATGTCACGGGTAGCCGGGTCAGGTGCACCGGAACTTCATGATTGATCTGAGCTTTTCTTGAGCTTCGAGAGTGTTCGAGTCAACTCCGGCCGCCTGGGGGAGCCGACTGTTCGAAGTTCGCGGACCGCGCGCCGGATTCCGCTCCACCCGGCACGGGCGCGGGAGCGATCATCGGCCGGGCCGGCGGAGGCAGATGGGTCGACGGCAGGGAACCGGCGTTCTCCCGGCCCCCGTTGGCGATCACCACGGCCACGTACGGCAGCAGGACACCGAGCACAAGACACCCGATCGCCACATAACGCTCCACATTCCACAGAGCGACGGCCAGGATCACCGCGAGGGTGCGCACCAGCATGGAGATGACATAGCGCCGCTGTCTGCCGCGCACGTCCTCGTCGAGTCCCCGCCGCGCTCCCGTGATACGGAAAACCTCGGCGCTGCCCTGCTTCCGCATCACGGTCCACCATCCGATTCCCTCGCCGGCCGCTCCCAGTACCGGCCCCGGACCACGGTACGCCCGGCGTGCGCCTCCTACGAGAGGGGGTACCGCCTGATGGCGGCGCACCCCGTCCCCGCCCGAACACGTACGGCCCGGTACGCGAGTGGGCGTACCGGGCCGTACGGGGCCGCAGGGGTCGCAGCGCTGTTCCCCCGGCTCAGGACGCCGTTTCCGCCGTGACCTCGACCGCGGCGAGGTTCTTCTTGCCCCGGCGCAGCACCAGCCAGCGCCCGTGCAGCAGCTCCCCGGCGTCCGGTACGGCTTCGGCGTCCGCGACCTTGACATTGTTCACGTACGCCCCGCCCTCCTTCACCGTGCGACGGGCCGCCGACTTGCTCGGCGCCAGCCCCACCTCGGTCAGCAGGTCCACCATCGGCGCCAGCTCCGCCACCCGCGCGTGCGGCACCTCCGACAGGGCCGCCGCCAGCGTCGCCGCGTCCAGCCCGGTCAGCTCACCCTGGCCGAACAGCGCCTTCGAAGCGGCGACCACACCGGCGCACTGCTCGGCGCCATGGACCAGCGTCGTCAGCTCCTCGGCCAGCGCCCGCTGCGCCGCACGGGCCTGCGGGCGCTCCTCGGTCAGCTTCTCCAGCTCCTCGATCTCCGCGCGGGACTTGAAGCTGAAGATCCGCAGGAACTTGGAGACGTCCCGGTCGTCCGCGTTCAGCCAGAACTGGTAGAACGCGTACGGTGTCGTCCGCTCGGGGTCCAGCCAGACCGTGCCGCTCTCCGTCTTGCCGAACTTGGTGCCGTCGGCCTTCGTGATCAGCGGGGTCGCCAGGGCGTGCACCGACGCCTCGGGCTCGACCCGGTGGATCAGATCCGTACCCGCCGTGAGATTGCCCCACTGGTCACTGCCACCGGTCTGGAGCGTGCAGCCGTAGCGTCGGTACAGCTCCAGGAAGTCCATGCCCTGGAGGATCTGGTAGCTGAACTCGGTGTAGCTGATGCCCGCGTCGGAGTTCAGCCGCCGCGCGACCGCCTCCTTCGCGATCATCTTGTTGACCCGGAAGTACTTCCCGACATCGCGCAGGAAGCCGATCGCCGACAGACCCGACGTCCAGTCCAGGTTGTTGACCATGGTCGCCGCGTGCGGGCCCTCGAAGTCCAGGTACCGCTCGATCTGCGCGCGCAGCCGCCCCACCCACTCGCCGACAACCTCGGGCTCGTTCAGGGTGCGCTCCGAGTTCGGCTTCGGGTCGCCGATCAGACCCGTCGCTCCGCCGACCAGCCCCAGCGGACGGTTCCCCGCCCGCTGGATCCGGCGCATCGTGAGGATCTGGACCAGATTCCCCAGATGCAGGCTGGGCGCGGTCGGGTCGAAGCCGCAATAGAACGTGACGGGGCCGTCCGCGAACGCCTTGCGCAATGCGTCCTCGTCGGTGGACAGGGCGATCAGCCCACGCCACCGCAGCTCGTCGACGATATCCGTCACGTGTCTCGCGTCTCCTTCGGTGTCAGATCGGCCCGGCGTCCACGACGCCGGAACCCCTTCGAGGTTATACGCCCTGGCTGACCGAACTCATATTGAAATCAGGCACCCGGAGCGCGGGCATCGCGGCCCGCGTGAAGTAGTCGCCCCACTCGCGAGGCAGCGTCTTCTCCGTCCGCCCCGCCTCCGACGCGCGCGACAGCAGGTCCACCGGCGACTCGTTGAAGCGGAAGTTGTTCACCTCGCCGACGACCTCGCCGTTCTCGACCAGATAGACACCGTCCCGGGTCAGCCCCGTCAGCAGCAGCGTCGCCGGGTCGACCTCGCGGATGTACCACAGGCAGGTGAGCAGCAGCCCGCGCGTGGTGCCGGCGACCATCTCCGCCAGGGAACGCTCACCGCCGCCGTCCAGGACCAGATTGTCGACGGACGGCGCGACCGGCAGCCCGGTCAGCTCCGCGCTGTGCCGGGTGGTGACCAGCCGGTCCAGCCTGCCGTCCCGTACCCAGTCCGTCGCGAGGAGCGGCAGACCGTTGTCGAACACCGACGAGTCGTCGCCCGACGCGTGCGCGATCACGAACGGCGCCGATTCCAGGCCCGGTTCGTTCGGATCGCTGCGCAGCGTCAGCGGCAGCCCGGCGAGAGTGTCGCCGACGCGCGTGCCGCCGCCGGGCTTGGAGAAGACCGTACGGCCCTCGGCGGCGTCCCGCGCGGACGACGACCACAGCTGGTAGATCAGCAGATCGGCCACCGCGGTCGGCGGCAGCAGCGTCTCGTACCGGCCCGCGGGCAGCTCGATGCGGCGCTCCGCCCAGACCAGACGCCGCGCCAGCTCGGCGTCGAGCTCCGCCGGATCCACATCCCTGAAGTCACGCGTCGAGCGCCCCGCCCAGGCCGACCGCGAGCGGTCGGGGGACTTGGCGTTCAGCTCCAGCGTGCCGTTGGGCTGGTCGTGCCTGAGCCGTACCCCCGTGGACGTACCGAGATACGTCGAGGTCAGCTCGTGGTTCGCGAAGCCGTACAGCTCCCGGCCGCCGGCCCTGGCCCGCGCGAAGGACTCGCCGAGCGCCGGCGCGAAGTCCGCGAAGACCGCGGATGTCGTCTCGGCGGGCTCGTCGGTGAAGTCCTTCGACACCGGACCGGCGTCGACGAGCGGCCGGGCGTCCTCGGCGGGGCCCGCACCACGGGCGGCGGCCTCGGCGGCGCGCACCAGCGGCTCCAGCTCGTCCGCGGTGACGGCGGACCGCGACACCACACCGGAGGCGGTGCCCTCCCCGCCGTCGACGGTCGCGATGACGGTGAGCGTACGGCCCCGGGTGAGACCGTTCGTCGTCAGCGCGTTGCCCGCCCAGCGTAGGTTGGCCGTCGAGTGCTCGTCGGCGATGACCACGCAGCCGTCGGCGGTCGACAGGTCGAGCGCCCGCTCGACGATCTCGTGCGGCTTGCTGCTCGTGCTCATCGTCCCGCCTCCTGCGTGGTGTTGAGGATGTTCACTCCGCGGAAGAGGGCGGAGGGGCAGCCGTGGGAGACCGAAGCGACCTGACCGGGCTGGGCCTTGCCGCAGTTGAAGGCGCCGCCGAGTACATACGTCTGCGGTCCGCCCACCGCCTCCATCGAGCCCCAGAAGTCCGTCGTCGTCGCCTGGTAGGCCACGTCCCGCACCTGGCCGGCGAGCTTGCCGTTCTCGATGCGGAAGAACCGCTGCCCGGTGAACTGGAAGTTGTAGCGCTGCATGTCGATCGACCACGAACGGTCGCCGACCACATAGATCCCGCGCTCCACCCCGCCGATCAGATCCTCCGTGGCGAGCCCGCCCGGATCCGGCTTCAGCGACACGTTCGCCATACGCTGCACCGGCACATGGCCCGGGGAGTCCCCGTACGCGCAGCCGTTGGACCGCTCGAAGCCCGTCAGCTTCGCGATCCGCCGGTCCAGCTGGTAGCCGACGAGCGTGCCGTCCTTGACGAGGTCCCACGACTGGGCCTCGACGCCCTCGTCGTCGTACCCGATCGTCGCCAGACCGTGCTCGGCCGTCCGGTCACCCGTCACATTCATGATCGACGAGCCGTACGCCAGCTTCCCCAGCTGGTCGAAGGTCGCGAAGGACGTCCCGGCGTACGCCGCCTCGTACCCCAGCGCCCGGTCCAGCTCGGTCGCGTGCCCGATCGACTCGTGGATCGTCAGCCAGAGATTCGACGGGTCGACCACCAGGTCGTACGTCCCCGCCTCGACACTCGGCGCGCGCATCTTCTCGGCGAGCAGCGCCGGGATCCGCTCCAGCTCCGAGTCCCAGTCCCAGCCGGTGCCCGTCAGATACTCCCAACCCCGGCCCACCGGCGGGGCGATCGTACGCATCGAGTCGAACTCGCCGCTCTCGCCGTCCACCGCGACCGCCGAGAACTGCGGGTGCAGCCTGACGCGCTGCTGCGTGGTGACGGTGCCCGCCGTGTCCGCGTAGAACTTGTTCTCGTGGACGGTCAGCAGCGAGGCGTCGACATGCGCGACGCCCTCCGCGCGCAGCAAGCGCGCGCTCCACTCCGCGAGAAGTCCACTCTTGTCCTCGGCGGGTACCTCGAAGGGGTCGATGTCGTACGCCGACACCCAGGTCCTCTCCCCGTGCACCGGCTCGTCCGCCAGCTCGACCCGCTCGTCCGAACCCGCCGCCGCGATCACCTTCGCCGACAGCTTGGCCATCGCCACGGCCTGCCCCGCGACCCGGGCCGCCGCGTCCATCGTCAGATCGACCCCGGAGGCGAATCCCCACGCGCCGCCGTGCACGACACGCACCGCGTACCCGACATCGGTCGAGTCCGACGACCCCGCGGGCCTGGCGTCCCGCAGCCGCCAGTCCGCGCTCCGTACCCGCTCGAACCGGAAGTCGGCATGATCGGCGCCGAGCGCACGCGCTCTGGCGAGGGCCGCGTCGGCGAGCGCCCTCAGCGGCAGTGCCAGAAACGACTCATCGACCTCATGGGGCACGTCGGCCTCCCTTTCACACGCCTCGGTAAAGGTGTCCGCAGTGAATCATGCGGTACGGAACGGGCTTTCGCCGCGTTTATGTAGGGACCCCACAGTGACCGTACCGAGGCGCTGTCCATGCCCGAGTCCACGGACCGGCGGCTCGGACGATAGATTTCGCAGGTACCAGACAGCTACGAAAGGTGCTCCGTTGAGCCGCTCGGTTCTCGTCACCGGAGGAAACCGGGGCATCGGTCTTGCCATTGCCCTGGCCTTCGTCGGCAACGGCGACAAGGTCGCCATCACCTACCGCTCGGGCGAACCGCCCAAGGCCCTGACGGAGTCGGGCTGCCTGGCCGTCCGGTGTGACATCACCGACGGCGAGCAGGTGGAGCAGGCCTACAAGGAGATCGAGGAAGCCCACGGTCCCGTGGAGGTGCTGGTCGCCAACGCCGGTGTCACAAAGGATCAGTTGCTGATGCGGATGTCCGAGGAGGACTTCACGTCCGTCCTCGACACCAACCTCACCGGCACCTTCCGCGTCGTCAAGCGCGCCAACCGCGCCATGCTGCGCGCCAAGCGCGGCCGCGTCGTCCTCATCTCGTCCGTGGTCGGGCTGCTCGGCTCGGCCGGGCAGGCGAACTACGCGGCCTCCAAGGCCGGTCTCGTCGGCTTCGCCCGCTCGCTCGCCCGTGAACTCGGCTCGCGCAACATCACGTTCAACGTCGTGGCCCCCGGTTTCGTCGACACCGACATGACCAAGGTGCTCACCGACGAGCAGCGCAAGAACATCGTCGCCAACGTCCCCCTCGGCCGTTACGCACAGCCCGAGGAGATCGCGGCCGTGGTCCGCTTCCTCGCCTCGGACGACGCCGCGTACATCACTGGAGCCGTCATTCCCGTTGACGGCGGATTGGGCATGGGTCACTGATCACATGAGTGGAATCCTCGCCGGCAAGCGCATTCTCGTCACCGGCGTCCTCACCGACGCCTCCATCGCCTTCCACGCCGCCAAGATCGCGCAGGAGGAAGGCGCGGACGTCATCCTCACCGGCTACGGGCGCCTCTCGCTCGTCGAGCGCATCGCCAAGCGGCTGCCCAAGCCCGCCCCCGTCCTTGAGGTCGATGTCACCAACCAGGAGCACCTGGACTCCCTCGCCGACCGGATCCGGGAGCACCAGGGCGAGGGCGCGAGCCTCGACGGAATCGTGCACTCGATCGCCTTCGGCCCGCAGGGGGTCTTCAACTTCCTGGAGGCGGAGTGGGAGGACGTCGGCACGGCGGTGCACGTCTCGGCGTACTCGCTCAAGTCGCTGACCATGGCCTGCCTGCCGCTGATGGGGCGCGGCGGCTCGGTCGTCGGGCTCACCTTCGACGCGCAGTTCGCCTGGCCCAAGTACGACTGGATGGGCATCGCCAAGGCGGCGCTCGAATCCACCAACCGCTATCTCGCGCGTGACCTCGGCGCCCAGAACATCCGCTGCAACCTGGTCTCCGCCGGGCCCCTCAGGTCGATGGCCGCCAAGTCCATCCCGGGCTTCGAGGAGCTGGCCGACGTGTGGAACCACCGTGCGCCGATCGGCTGGGACCTGTCCGACCCGGAGCCGACCGGCCGTGGCGTCGTCGGACTGCTGTCGGACTTCTTCCCGAAGACGACGGGCGAGATCCTGCACGTCGACGGCGGCGTCCACATGATGGGTGCCTGACCGGACCTGCTGAACGGCTCGACCCCGAAACCGCGTGACCGCCCGACGGCGGCACGCGGTTTCGCGCGTCGTGCGGCGCGGATGCTCACTTTCCGTGTCCGTACGAGTCGAGAAGAGCGACGAATCCCCGCAGACTGATCGGGGAGGAGGTCTAGCTGTGTACCGGAAAGCACGCAAGGTGGCTGCCTCGCTGACGGTGGCGGTGCTGATCGTGACCGGCCTCGCCGTCACGGCCGTCGTACGCGACGAGTCACCGCCCCCGGCCGTGAAGACGTCGGCGGCGGACGTGCTGGGTGTCGACCGCGCGGCGGTGGACGACGGTGAGGGCGCCCGCGGCCGGCGTGAGGACCGCGACGCCCGCGACGCCCGCGGGCGCGAACCGTTCGGGGCCTCGTGCCGTACGACCACCGAGGGCTCCCAGGTGACCGCGTTCTGCCACAACCCGTACCCGGAGACCGACCGGGTCCAGCTGCACATCGAGTGCGCGCGCTGGTGGGACGTCGACTCCGACGGCGCGCCCGCCGAGGCCAGGCCCGCCGGTTACGTCAGCCTCGCCGGGCGCTGCTGGAAGGAGATCGAATCTGCCTGGGTCAGCCACGAGCGCGCCGTGCCCTGACCGGGGCCACGGCCGCCGCCCTCAGGCCGTCTCGCGCAGACAGCTGAACGCGTGGCTCGCCGCCTCCGCCCCCGCCGTCTCCGCGTCCCCGGCCCTGATGGCCGCCACCAGCCGTGCGTGGTCCACGTAGAACGCCGGCCGCAGCTCACGCCCCACATCGGCGCGCAGCCCGTCGCGCATCAGATCGCTCAGATCCGCGTAGAGCGTGGTGAGGACCTCGTTGTGCGAGGCCGAGACCACCGCGAGATGCAGGGTCGCGTCCGCCGCGACGAACAGGTCCGCGTTCCCGCCGGCCCACGCCTCCTCGCGGCGCGCCAGCAGCGTGTCCAGCTGCCGCATGTCCCGATCCGTACGGCGCTCGGCCGCCAGCCGGGCCGCCGACGCTTCGAGGGTGGAGCGCACCTCCGCGATGTGCCGGGCGTCGGCGTCGGCGAACCTGCGGTGCATCACGCCCGCAAGCTCGCTCGTGGCGACGACGTAGGTGCCCGAGCCCTGCCGGATGTCCAGAAGCCCGTTGTGCGCCAGCGCGCGCACCGCCTCACGGACGGTGTTACGGGCCACACCCAGCTGCTCGACCAGCTCGGGCTCGGTGGGGATGCGAGAGCCGACCGGCCATTCGCCCGACGTGATCTGGTTCCGCAGCTCGGTGATCACCTGATCGGAGAGCGCGGATCGCCGGGGAGAGGTCAGGGCCATGGTGCTCCAAGTTCTCGGTGCCGGGGGATGACGGGGCGATTGGACAACCAATCATCCCATGATTCTATGATGGCTCCATGCTGGACGAGACCACGACCCCACTCCCGCCCCGGGAGGACACCGCGCCCCTGCCCGCCGATTCCTCCGCACCGGCACCCTCGACCCGGGCGGCCGTATGGCTGACACGCCTTCTCGTCGTCGGGCTCGTCCTCGCAGCCGTCAACCTCCGTCCCGCCATCACCAGCCTCGGCGCGCTGCTCGAAGACGTACGCGCCGGACTCCAAATGAGCGGCAGCGTCGCCGGTGTTCTCACCTCCGTACCGGCGCTCTGCTTCGCCGTCTTCGGTGTCACTGCCCCGCGCCTGGCCCGCCGCTTCGGGCCCGCCACCGTGGTCTGCGCCGGTCTGGTGGCCATCACGGCCGGTCTGCTGATCCGCCCCTTCACCAGCGGCACGGCCGCCTTCCTCGCGGCGAGCGCGCTCGCGCTGATGGGTATAGCCGTCGGCAACGTGCTGATGCCGGTGATCGTGAAGCGGTACTTCCCCGACCGGGTCGGCACCATGACCGGCCTCTACTCGATGGCGCTGTCCGCGGGCACGGCCGTGGCGGCGGCCGCGACAGTCCCCATGACCTCAGCGCTGGGCGGCAGTTGGCGCCTCGGCCTCGGGCTGTGGGCGGTGGTCGCGGCCGTCGCCGTACTGCCGTGGGCGGTGCTTGTCGTACGCGACCGGAAGAGCGCGGGGAGCACCGCGAGCGCGGCCGGTGCCGACGCGGGGCGGCGGCCCGAGCCCGAGCAGGGCGCGGCGGGGGTGCGGGCAGGAGCGCAGGCAGGGGCACCGGCGCCGAGGATCGCCCGCAGCCGTACCGCCTGGGCGCTGGGCTGCTTCTTCGGCCTCCAGGCCACGGGCGCGTACATCACCATGGGCTGGATGCCGCAGATCTTCCGCGACGCGGGGGTCTCGGCCGGTACGGCGGGGCTGCTGCTCGCCGTCACCATGGTCATGGGCGTCCCCCTGGCCTTCGTGATCCCCCGGCTGGCCACCCGCATGAAGAACCAGGGTCCGATCGTCATCGCCTTGGGAGCCTGCGGTCTCACCGGCTACGCGGGGCTCTTCCTCGCGCCCGCCGCCGGTGCCTGGGTGTGGGCGGTGCTGCTGGGCGTCTCCAACTGCGCCTTCCCGCTGGCACTCACGATGATCGGGATGCGCGCGAGGACCGGCGCCGGGATCGTACGGCTGTCCGCCTTCGCGCAGAGCACCGGCTATCTGATCTCCATCCCCGGTCCGCTGCTGGTGGGCGTGCTCTACCAGCACAGCGGCGGCTGGGAGCTGCCGATCACGCTGATGGGCGGGCTCATGGTGCCGCAGATCATCCTGGGGGTCGTCGCGGGCCGGGACCGGACGATCGAGGACGAGTGCTGAGATGAGAAACTGGGCCCATGCCAGTCCTTGATCCGCATCCCCAGAACGGCCAGAAGAAACTGCTGATGATGTTCGGCACGATCATCGGCATCATGGTGGTGATCGCCGTCATCGCCTCGATCGCCGCGCCCTGACGTCGCCAATGGTGGTGCTGGCCCTACCGTCCCTTAGGGGGCCAGGGTCAGGGTCAAGTGGGTGGGTCTCCGGATGGGAGCGGGGACCGGTGATCCGTAGCTTTGAGGTACTTCAACCGCTGACCTACGGAGGCGGCCATGCAGGCCCCTACGCACACCCGGTCCCACCACCCGTCCCCCAGCAGCGTCGACATCCGTCTGCCCTGGTGGGCGGTGGTGCTCCCGGCCCTCGCGTTCGCCGCGCTCCTGCTGCTGATGGCCGGCCCCGTCCCGGCCGACGCCGCCGCGACCGACCCCGGCGTCGGCGGTGTGGTGATCCAGATCCAACAGACCCTCGCCAGGTAGCGGAGTCACGTCATCCGTGGTGGGCGGCCCCTCCAACACCCCGCGCCTGACGGCGCAATTCATGCGAAGCTGGGATGCATGAGCGTCGAAACACCCCGCAGGATTGTCCTACTCCGGCACGCGAAGGCCGACTGGCCCGACGTGGCCGACCATGAGCGGCCGCTCGCGGAGCGAGGCCGCGCGGACGCCCCGGTGGCCGGCCGGCGGATTGCGGAGACCGGCATCGCCTTCGACCTGGCCCTCTGCTCGACGGCGGCCCGTACGCGCGAGACCTGGAAGCTGGCGGTGCACGAGCTGCCGTCGCGACCCAGGACCGTCTACGAGGACCGGTTGTACGACGCCACGCTCGGCGATCTTCTGGCGCTGGTCACCGAGACGCCGGACGAGGTGAAGGACCTCCTGCTGATCGGCCACAACCCCGGTATGCACGCCCTTGCCGACGCCCTCTCGGCGCGCGCCGACGGCGACGCCCTGGGGCGGCTGACCGCGAGCGCGTTCCCGACCTCGGCGTTCGCCGTCATCGAGATCACGGGGTCGTGGAAGACTGTGGAGCCCGACGTGGGGACGCTCCTCGAATACTGGGCCCCGCACGACTGACCGAGCTCGCCCCTCCGGTCGCCCCAACTCCCTTACGACAGAGCCCCGGCACGGTGTGCGTGCCGGGGCTCTTGCCTCTCTCGTACGAGTCCGGGGTACGGGCTCCGGCTCAGCGCGACGGGCCCTCCTCCGCACCCCCCGCGCCCTCCGCAGCCTCCACCTCTTCGACCTCCTCGCGCGTGATGCCCAGCAGATAGAGCACGGTGTCCAGGAACGGCACGTTCACCGCCGTGTGCGCGGCCCTGCGGACCACCGGCTTGGCGTTGAACGCGACCCCGAGCCCCGCCGCGTTCAGCATGTCGAGGTCGTTGGCGCCGTCGCCGATCGCCACGGTCTGGGACAGCGGCACCCCCGCCTCGGCGGCGAACCGGCGCAGCAGCCTGGCCTTGCCCGCCCGGTCGACGATCTCGCCCACGACCCGCCCCGTGAGCTTCCCGTCCACGATCTCCAGCGTGTTCGCCGAGGCGAAGTCGAGCCCCAGCTGGTCCTTCAGCCCGTCGGTGACCTGGGTGAACCCGCCCGACACGACGCCCACTTGGTAGCCGAGCCGCTTGAGCGTACGGATCAGGGTGCGGGCGCCGGGCGTGAGCCGTACCTCCGCGCGTACCTTCTCCACCACCGACGCGTCGAGCCCGGCCAGCAGCGCCACACGCGCGTGCAGCGACTGCTCGAAGTCCAGCTCGCCGGCCATGGCCCTGGCCGTCACCTCGGCGACCTGCTCCTCGCAGCCGGCGTGCGCGGCGAAGAGTTCGATGACCTCGTCCTGGATGAGGGTCGAGTCGACGTCCATGACGACCAGCCGCTGCGCCCGGTGGTGCAGCCCGGCCGAGACGACGGCGACGTCCACCCCGATCTCGGCTGCCTCCGTCGCCAGCGCGGTGCGCAGCGGTTCGGTCGGGGTGCCGGACACCGCGAACTCCACCGCCGTGACCGGGTACTTGGCCAGCCGGAAGATACGGTCGATGTTCCCGCCGGTCGAGGTGATACGCGCCGCGATGGCCGCCGTCGACTCGGCGGACAGCGGATGCCCGAGCACGGTGACATGGGAACGGCCGCTGCCGCGCGGCCTGTTGTCGCCGGTCCCGGAGATGATCTCCGCCTGGAGCTTGAGGGAGTCGGCCCAGCTGTGGACGGTCGCGCGCAGCTCGCCCTCGGCGCCGCCGCCGGCGGGCGAGGTGACGAGCGCGCACAGGACGATACGGCCGCGGGTGACGACCTGCTCGATGTCTATGACGTCGAGCGAGTAGGCGGCGAGGGTGTCGAAGAGGCCCGCGGTGATCCCCGGGCGGTCCTTGCCGAAGATCTTGACGAGAAGCGTGGGGGCCGCGTCGGTGGTCTGAGGGGGCTGAGATGCGCTCATGGTGATTCCACCGTATCGGGCGGGACGGGTGGAGCGACCCGGTGTCCCGCGTGCCGGACAGGCATCCCCGGCGGCTCTTCCCGCATACGTCCCGACCGGGGTCCCGCTGGTGGGGTTTGCGCGTGTTCACTTACGTTTCGCCGCGCCACGAACGGGATTTTGCGCTCTTTCGTGAGGCCCGACTTTCGTATAAGGGGCCGGGCCTGAAATAGTTCCCCACGATGTTCGCCATCCCTAGACTCCCTGTGATGGGGGTAACTCGGGGGACAACCAGTGGGGCATGGAGTGCCGGAACTCGTACTTGAAATGAACGGAAGGACCTGGACGCTCGATCAGTCCAGGTCGTACAGCCTGGGACGTGATCCGCAGGGCGACTTGGTGATCGACGACGCGCGTGTCTCGTGGCGTCATGCCACCATCAGCTGGGGGGGCCGTAGTTGGGTAATTGAGGACCACGGCAGCACCAACGGCACTTATGTGCAGGGCCAGCGGATCCACCAGATGGAAATCGGTCCGGGAAGCGCCGTGCGTCTCGGCAATGCGACCGACGGACCGCGGCTGAATCTCAACGGTGCGGCAGCGCACCAGGCGCCGCAGGTGCAGCACGCGCCGCCGCAGCACGCGCCCGCGCAGCCGCAACCGCAGCCGCAGGGCGGCCCAGGATGGGCCCCTCAGCAGCAGCCTCCTCAGCAGCAGGGCTGGCCGCCCCGGCAACAGCAGCCGTCCCAGCAGCAACAGCAACAGCCTCAGCAAGGCTATGTACCGCCGCAGCACGGAGGGCCCGGAGCCCCCGGTGCCGGTGGTCACGGCGGTCCAGGCTCCGGTGGCGCGGCGGGGGCCCCGCCGGTGTACGGGGACCGCAGTCCGACCACCTTCCACCAGGTGGCTCTCGGCCGGGTGATGCGCATCGGCCGTGCGCTGGAGAACGAGCTGGTGGTCTCCGACCTCCAGGTCTCGCGTCTGCACGCCGAGTTCACCTCGACGCCCGACGGCCGCTTCCAGATCCGCGACCTCGGGTCCCACAACGGCACCTACGTCAACGGTCAGCCGATCCCCAAGTCCGGTACGGCGCTGATCGGTCCGAACGACATCGTGGGTGTCGGTCACTCGACCTTCCGCCTCGTCGGCGACCGGCTGGAAGAGTTCGTCGACACCGGTGAGGTCTCGTTCTCGGCCCGCCACCTGACGGTGACGGTCGACGGCGGCAAGCAGATCCTCAAGGACGTCTCCTTCGGTGTCCCCGAGAAGTCGCTGATCGCGGTCATCGGCCCCTCGGGCTCCGGAAAGTCCACGCTCCTCAAGGCGCTCACCGGCTACCGGCCCGCCAACGAGGGCGATGTCCTGTACGACAACAGGAATCTCTACAAGCAGTTCGCCGAGCTGCGCCAGCGCATCGGTCTGGTTCCGCAGGACGACATCCTGCACAAGGAGCTGACCGTACGGAAGGCGCTCAAGTACGCGGCCAAGCTCCGGTTCCCCGGTGACACCGCCGAGTCCGAGCGCGAGGCCCGTATCGACGAGGTGCTGCGCGAGCTCAAGCTCGACATCCACAAGGAGAAGCGGGTCACCTCGCTCTCCGGCGGCCAGCGCAAGCGGGTCTCCGTCGCGCTCGAACTGCTGACCAAGCCGTCGCTGATCTTCCTGGACGAGCCGACCTCCGGCCTCGACCCGGGTATGGACCGCGACGTCATGCAACTCCTGCGCGGCCTCGCCGACGACGGCCGTACCGTCCTCGTCGTCACCCACTCGGTGGCGGAGCTGGCGATCTGCGACAAGCTGCTCGTCATGGCGCCCGGTGGCTCGGTCGCGTACTTCGGACCGCCGGAGGAGGCGCTCAACTTCTTCGGCTACACCACCTGGGCCGATGTCTTCTCGGCGTTCGAGAACTACCGCGACTACGACTGGGCGGGCCGCTGGCGCGGTTCGCAGCACTACCAGATGTATGCCGCCGACATCGACGCCGTCGCCGCGCAGTCCGTCCATATGCCGTCGCCGCAGCAGATGCGCCCGCCGAAGCCGCAGAGCTGGGGCTCCCAGCTCTGGACGCTGATCCGCCGCTACTCCTCGGTGATCGCCTCCGACCGGGGCTTCCTCGGGCTGATGGTGATATTGCCCGCCGTCCTCGGCGTGGTGAGCGTCGTGATCCCCGCGGAGTTCGGTCTCGGACCGCCCGACCCGCCGTCCAGGTTCAACGGCAAGGCCGGGACGATCCTGCTGATCCTCGCGGTCGGCATGTGCTTCTCGGGCGCGGCCAACTCCGTACGAGAGCTGATCAAGGAACGGGTGATCTACGAACGGGAACGGGCCACCGGTCTGTCCCGCTCCGCGTATCTGATGTCCAAGGTCATCGTGCTCGGCGTGATCACGGCCTTCCAGGGCGTCATCATCTGCGGCATCGGCTTCGCGCCGCGCGCGCTGCCCGACGAGGGCCTGATCATGCCGCCGGCCGTCGAGATGTGCATCGTGATCATCGCGCTGGGCTTCACGTCGATGATGTTCGGTCTGGTGATCTCCTCGCTGGTGAAGACCGCCGAGAAGACCATGCCGCTGCTGGTCATGTTCGCGATCGTCCAGGTCGTCTTCACCGGCACGCTCTTCCAGGTCTACGGTTCGCCCGGCCTGGAGCAGTTCGCCTGGCTGATGCCCTCGCGCTGGGCGATCGCCGGCACCGGCTCCACCCTCGACCTGGCGCATCTGATGCCGCCGTGGGACCCGAAGAGCCCGAACGACCTGGACCCGCTCTGGGACCACTCGATCGGGCAGTGGGGCTTCAACCTCGCGGTCCTGCTGTTCATCGGCGTCCTGTGCGGATTCGTGGTGGCGCGGTTGCTGCGCCGCCATGAGCCTGAGGTCATGCGCAAGTAAGGCGGAACACGCACGCCGCCGGTGGGCGGCACCCCTTCGCGGGGTGCCGCCCACCGGCGTCTGTGCGTGGTCGTGCGCTGTGGTGCCGTCGCTCAGTAGGCGCTGTCGACGTTGTCGATCGAGCCGTAGCGGTCGGCGGCGTAGTTGGCCGCGGCGACGATGTTGGCGACGGGGTGGTACTGGCTGTTCGGCGTGCCCTTGACGTGGTAGGTGTCGAAGGTCGGCTTGATCACCTGGAGCAGGCCGATCGAGGGGACGCCGTTCTTGGCGTTGATGTCCCAGTTGTTGATCGCCCGCGGGTTGCCGCTGGACTCACGCATGATGTTGCGGTGCAGACCCTCGTACGTGCCGGGGATCTTCTCCTTCTTCATGATGGACAGGGCTTCCTTGATCCATCCGTTCAGGTTGTTGGCGTAGGCGGGCTTGCGGTCGGCGGAGCGGTTGGCCTTGGCCTTGGCGGCCGCGCGCTTCTTCGCCTTCGCGGCTGCCTCCTTCTTGGCGTCGGCCTTCTCCTTCGCCTTCTCCTTCGCCTTCTCCTTTGCCTTCGCCTCGGCCGAGGAGTCCTTCTTCGCGTGAATCTCGGCGACGCGGTCGGCCAGGGTGTGCTGCCCGGCCAGGCTCTGCTGGACGGCAGGGGCCTGCGTGCCGCCCGTGGGCGACTGGAACGCCACCGGGGCGGTGGACGTGGACGCGGCCACGGTCTTGTTCGAGCCCTCGGCGGATGCGTTGCCCGGGACCAAGGAGAAGGTGAGGGCCGCGGCGGCGACAGCTGTCACGCCGGCGATCGAGAGCCGGTGGCTCTTGTTCAGACGGTTGCCAGGGGTGCTGGACGCGGTCATTCGACTTACCTCTTCGAATAGCGGGGCGTCGCGGAGGCCGGTCGGCCAGATGCCTGAATGGCGGCGACGGCTGCAATTCTTAGCGGCAGCAAAACTCTGAGGCAAAGGTGTGACGTACGACCCGTGATAGTTGAAAGGTGTGCAAATGAGACACCCCACTACCGGTTAACGGCATCCCTGCACCCGCCGATATGTCCACTACATACCTTCGTAAGTGATCTGCGTCCTATGCGCGGCGTCACATCGGGCAGGGTCCGACTTCACCAGAGGTTGCTGGCGCAACTCGGAGAGTGAGCGTTCTCATCCGGCAGGACGAGGTGGACGTCGCCGAACTCGTGCCAGAGGTAGAGATGCCGTACCGCCTCGGTATAACCGGCCTCCAGCGCCTCCCGGCCGGCGATCGCCTCCAGCATCAGCAGATGCGAGGCCGCCGGCTCGTGCAGCCCGGTCAGCAGCCCGTCGACGACACGCACCCCGCGCCGCGGCGTGACCACCAGATCCGTCCAGCCCGAGGCCGCCCGTACACCCCCGCGGGGACCGGCCGCCGACTCCAGCGCCCGTACGGCCGTCGTCCCGACCGCGACGATCCGCCCGCCGCCGGGGCCTGTCTTGTGGATCTTGCCGGGCTCGCGGTCCCTGGTGCCGCACCTCGCCGCGTTGTCGTCGGTCGGCATGGCTCCGCCATGACTCCCTCCTCCGCCTTGCGATCCACGACACCAGACCCCGCTCCCTGATCCGGCCTGATTCACAAGACAGGCCCCCGCCACAGCCGCGTTCACCAGCCGGGCCGTCGTCGCGGGCACCTCGAAACGCTCCGGGTACGGCGGCTCGTGCGCCTCCGCCGACGCCACCCCCGTGTCCAGCCTGATCGGCGCGAACTGCACACCCCGGCTCACCAGCTCCGCCACCAGCCGCGCGGTGAACGGCCGGCCCGCACTGGGCATCTCCGCCGAGCCCGTGCCGTCGGGGGAGGGGAGCGCGAAGACCGTCTGGTACGCCGAGAGCGGCTGGTCCCGCTCCGTGTACCCGTAGCGGATGGGACGGCCGTGGCGGCCCAGCAGCCCCGGCACGTCCCCGCCGTCCAGCCGCGCCCACCACAGCCGGGTGCCCGCCGGGTCCAGCGGCTCCTCCAGTACGAGGTGCCCGCCGCCCGGCAGCCGTACGACCGCCCCGGCCGGACCCCCGGCACGTGCCCGGGTCGCCCCCTTGCGCCCGCCCAGGCCCGGCGCCCCCGGCGACCGCAGCTCCACCGCCCACCGGCCGTCGTCCCCGCGCGTGGAGAAGTGGACGACCAGCCGCTCGGCCCCGAGCCGCCCGTCGACGGCCGCCGGCAGCGTCCGCGAGGTGTTCACCACCAGTACGTCCCCGGCCCGCAGCTGCCCCGGCAGCTCCCCGAAGACGTGGTGCGACACCGCCGTGCCCCGGGACACCAGCAGCCGTACGTCGTCCCGCCCCGAGCCGCGCTGCTCGGCCGGCACCCGCGCGGAGAGCGCGTCCGGCACCCGCAGCCCCTCCGGGCAGCCCGGCCCCTCCAGCTCCGTCCGCCGCACGGCCGCCCCGGTCATGAGGCCGCCTCCAGCAACGAGGCGGCCGAATACCGCCCGCTCGTCGGCCGCTGCCGGAGCAGCCGCAGGAAGCCAGGCACCACCGACCGGGGATCCGGCCGTACGTCACCGTCGTCCGGCACGGCCGCCGCGTACAGATCGGTCTGCATGTCGCCCGGATCGACCGTCCACACCCGCAGTCCCGGCTCCTCCACGGCGAGCACGGCGGCCAGATGGTCGAGCGCGGCCTTGGACGCCCCGTACCCGCCCCAGGTCTCGTACGCCTCCGCCGCCGCGTCCGAACTGACGGCGATCACCGTCCCCGTCCCGCCGGCCCGCAGCAGCGGCAGGGACTCCTGTACGAGCCCGAGCGCCGCCACCACATTCGTCTCCAGCGCGGCGCGCAGCCCGTCGAGGGCCAGCGCGTCCAGCCGTACGAGCGGCTCCGCGCCCAGCGCGCTGGCGTTGCTCACCAGCAGATCGAGCCCGCCGAGCGCCGCCGCCGCCGCGACCAGCTCCGCGCGGTGGACGGGATCGGTCACATCCCCGGGAACCGCCGTCACCCGCGTCCCGTGGACCCTGACCTCCCTGGCCGCCTCCTCCAGCGCGCCCGGCGTCCTGGCGTCGAGCACCAGATCCCACCCGTCCTCGGCGAGCGCCCCGGCGAGTGCGCGCCCCAGTCCCTTGGAAGCCCCCGTGATGACCGCTACCGACATGGCGTCCACTCCTTCTCGCCTCGCGTCGGCCCCGGACGTCGCCAAGAGCCGTTGTCCTCAACATAGAAAGGACAAGCGCCCCGCCACCTCGGCCGCGGGTCCCGCCCCGCGAAGGCACTTCGGCCTAGGCCTCAAGGCTCGACACAGGACCTAGGGCGCAAGCCCTCGTCCCCTGCGTCCGAGGTCCGATCCGGTCGCTTCAGGGCGCCGGTACCGTGAGGTCATGAGCCATCGACCGAGCTCCGGGCTCGCCGCCGTGAGCACCGCGCTCCTCGCGATGAGCAGGCATCTGGAGGTGCGGGACGTCCTCAAGACGATCGTCGCCTCCGCCCGTGAACTGCTCGACGCCGAGTACGCCGCGCTCGGGGTGCCCGACGACCACGGCGGCTTCGCCCAGTTCGTGGTCGACGGCGTCAGCGACGAGCAGTGGAAGGCCATCGGCCCGCTCCCGCGCCAGCACGGCATCCTCGCGGCGATGCTGCTCGACCCCCGGCCCGAGCGGCTCGCCGATGTGAAGGAGGACCCGCGCTTCGGGGGCTGGCCCTCCGCCCACCCCGACATGTCCGACTTCCTCGGCCTGCCCATCCGCGACGGCGACGAGACAATCGGCACGCTCTTCCTCGCCAACAAGCGCTGTCCCAGGCCGGCCGGCGGCTGCGGATTCACCGAGGAGGACGAGGAACTCCTCGGCATCCTCGCCCAGCACGCCGCGATCGCCCTCACCAACGCCAGGCTGTACGAGCGCAGCCGGGAGCTGACCATCGCCGAGGAGCGCTCCCGGCTCGCCCACGAGCTCCACGACGCCGTCAGCCAGAAACTCTTCTCGCTGCGGCTGACCGCCCAGGCCGTCGCCAGCCTCATCGACCGCGACCCCGCCCGCGCCAAGGGCGAACTGCGACAGGTCGCCGACCTCGCCGCCGAGGCCGCCGACGAACTGCGCGCCGCCGTGGTCGAGCTGCGCCCCGCCGCCCTGGACGAGGACGGCCTCGTCCACACCCTGCGCACCCAGATCCAGGTCCTCGACCGCGCGCACTCCGCGCACGTCACCTTCGACAGCTGCGGTGTGAAGGCGCTGCCCGCCTCCCAGGAGGAGGCGATGCTCCGCGTGGCCCAGGAGGCGCTCCACAACGCCCTGCGCCACTCCGGTGCCGAGCGCGTCGACGTGACCATCGCCCGCCGGGGCCAGGGCGCGGTGCTCAGCGTCACCGACAACGGCAAGGGCTTCGAACCGAGGACGGTCCGCAGAGCCGGCCGCCACCTCGGGCTCGTCTCGATGCGGGACAGGTCGAGCGGTGTCGGCGGCAGGCTGACGGTGCAATCGGCGCCCGGACAGGGCACCACGATCGAGATGGAAGTTCCCGGTGGCTGACGACAAGAGAATCCGCGTACTGCTGGTGGACGACCACCAGGTGGTCCGCCGCGGCCTGCGCACCTTCCTGGAGATCCAGGACGACATAGAGGTCGTCGGCGAGGCGTCCGACGGTGACGAGGGCGTGGCGGGCGCGGAGGAGCTGCGGCCGGACGTCGTCCTGATGGACATCAAGATGCCGGGCACCGACGGCATCGAGGCCCTGCGCAAGCTCCGCGACCTCGCCAACCCGGCCAAGGTGCTGATCGTGACGAGCTTCACCGAGCAGCGCACGGTGGTGCCCGCGCTGCGGGCCGGGGCTGCGGGCTACGTATACAAGGACGTCGATCCGGAGGCGCTGGCCGGCGCCATCCGCTCCGTACACGCCGGTCATGTCCTGCTCCAGCCGGAGGTGGCGGGCGCCCTGCTGGCCCAGGACGACCCCGGGTCCGGACAGGGCAGGGGGTCATCGCTCACCGACCGGGAGCGCGAGGTGCTCACCCTGATCGCGGACGGCCGCTCCAACCGGGAGATCGCCCGCGCGCTCGTCCTCTCGGAGAAGACCGTCAAGACGCATGTCTCGAACATCCTGATGAAGCTGGACCTCGCGGACCGTACGCAGGCGGCGCTGTGGGCCGTACGGCACGGCATCACGGGATGAGCGCGAAGTAGCGGGGTCGCGGGGGCTCGGGTCGCACGGGCGCCGGGTCGCGGGAGACTAGCCGCTGCCGATCTGGAATGTCGTATTCCGATCTGAGATTCATACCGTCGGGTGGATGTCCCCCACACGGCGTATCCCCGACGGCGTCCGCGCGTTCTCCATGGCGTGCCGCGGATCACCGCCGCGGCCCTTGCGATGGAGGATCCTGAAAATGAACAACCTCAAGAAGGCCGCCGCCCTCACTATGATCGCCGGTGGCCTCGTCGCCGCCGGTTCCGGTGCCGCCTTCGCCACCGGCGGCCCCCACGCCGCCGCCGACGGCAAGGCCGTGCACTCCCCGGGCATCGGCTCGGGCAACCTCGTGCAGGCCCCGGTCCACGTCCCCGTGAACGCGGTCGGGAACACGATCAACGTGATCGGCGTCCTCAACCCGGCGTTCGGTAACCTCGGCCTGAACCCCTGATCCACCGCCGCCCAGGCGCCACGGCCCCGGCGCCCGTCCTCAGCGACGGGCACCGGGGCCGTGCCACATCTCACACCCGGACCCGCTCAGCGCGGCCCGCGCTCCCTCTCCTCCACATACGCGTTGTACGCGGCCACCTGCGCCCGCCGCGACACCCGCTCCACCGGCCGCAGCAGCTCACCACGCGCCGCCATCTCCGACGCGCTCACCGCCCCGCCGTGCCCGTTCTCCCGCGCCAGCGCGACGAGCAGCCCCACCCGCTGCGCCAGCTCCAGCACCCGTACGGCGCGCGGCGGATAGCCCGGAGCCAGCACCTCGCGGCCACGCTCCGACCGCGCGCGGTACGCGTCCAGCGCCGCCTCGGCCACCGGCCCCGACGCCGCCACATCCAGCCGCGACAGCTCGTCCGTCGCCTCCCGCAGCGCCTCGGCCAGCTCCCGCTCCGCCTCACCGAGCGACGGCACATCCGCCGGCGGCGCCTCACGCACCGGCAGACAGTGCCAGACCACCTCCACATGAAGGTCGCCCTCGGGACCCACCGCGGTCACCTCGGGCACCAGCCCGTACGGCGCCCCCGAAGCGACCACCGCCTCCTCCGCCTCCAGCGCTCGGGCGTTGAACTCCGGCGGCCCGCTCAGCCCCAGCGGATGCCCCGGCGCCGGTAGCGCCACTCGGTACCCGGTCACCCCCAGCGCGCGCAGCCGGCCGAGCGCCAGCGTCAGCCCGACCGGCCCCGTCTCGCCCGGCAGCTCCGCCACCCGGTGCACCGCGTCCGGCCCGACGATCGCGAGAACCGCGTCGTCCGGCGATACGAATCCGGCAAGGAGGGCATTTCCCCAGGCCGCCAACAGTCCTGAGCGTGGTTCGGAAAGCATGGCCCCAGCCTAGGGAACGGACCTAAGGAGTTGACCGCCGGACCGGTGGCGTAGGTTTTCCCTGTGGAGCTGCGCCCACAGGCGCATGCCAGATCTCAAGACTGCATGGGGAGACAACGCGCTCATGAGCGATGTACTGGAGCTGGTGGACGTATCCGTGGTCCGCGACGGACGCGCTCTGGTGGACGATGTCTCCTGGTCCGTCAAGGAGGGCGAACGCTGGGTGATCCTCGGCCCCAACGGCGCCGGAAAAACGACCCTTCTCAACCTCGCGTCCAGCTACCTCTTCCCCTCCACCGGCAAGGTGAAGATCCTCGGCGACAAGCTCGGCAAGGTCGACGTCTTCGAACTCCGCCCCCGCATCGGCGTGGCCGGAGTCGCCATGTCCGAGAAGCTGCCCAAGCGCCAGACCGTGCTCCAGACGGTGCTCACCGCCGCGTACGGCATGACCGCCACCTGGCACGAGGACTACGACGACGTCGACGAACAGCGCGCCCGCGCCTTCCTCGACAGGCTCGGTATGACCGAGTACCTGGACCGCAGGTTCGGCACCCTCTCCGAGGGCGAGCGCAAGCGCACCCTGATCGCCCGCGCCATGATGACCGACCCCGAACTGCTCCTCCTCGACGAGCCCGCCGCCGGTCTCGACCTCGGCGGCCGGGAGGATCTCGTACGCCGCCTCGGCCGACTCGCCAGGGACCCGTACGCCCCCTCCATGATCATGGTCACCCACCATGTCGAGGAGATCGCCCCCGGCTTCACCCATGTCCTCATGATCCGCCAGGGCAAGGTCCTCGCCGCCGGTCCCATGGAGACCGAGCTGACGTCCCGTAACCTCTCCCTCTGCTTCGGCCTCCCGCTCGTCGTGGAGCAGGCCGACGACCGCTGGTCCGCGCGCGGTCTCCCGCTGCGCTGAGCCCACCGCGAACTCACAGCGCCCCATGGCGACCTCATGGCCACCGACGGCCAAGACGGCGCCTGGGCAGCGTAGATGACCTGATCGCGCCCCCTGTCCGGACCGGACCCGCCCACCTACCATGATGATGTGGAAATCGAAGCATGGGTGTGGTGGCTGATCGCGGCCGTGGGACTGGCGATACCGCTCGTCCTGACGGCGATGCCCGAGTTCGGGATGTTCTCCGTGGGCGCGGTGGCCGGTGCCGTCGTCGCGGCGCTCGGCGGCGGAATCGTGGCGCAGGTCCTTGTCTTCGTAGCGGTCTCGGTCGCGCTCATCGCCGTCGTACGGCCCCTGGCGGCCAGACAAGGCGCCCGAACTCCCCGGCTGGCCACGGGAATCGACGCCCTGAAAGGGCGTCAGGCCGTGGTCGTCGAACGGGTCGACGGCAGCGGCGGCCGGATCAAACTCGCCGGAGAGATCTGGTCGGCACGCGCTCTCGACGCCGAACAGGCCTTTGAACCGGGGGAGAAGGTCGACGTGGCCGAGATCGACGGCGCCACCGCGGTGGTGATGTGAGCGCCCCCGCGTGCCATCAGGCGCCCCGCTTTTCGATGAGCTCGACCAGGCAACCAGGCCGAACACCCCCCACAAGCAGGCGTGTTCTGCGAAACTCGATCATCTGACAGTCCAGCAGTTCGGCAGCGAAGGGCAGTAAGGAACGCGATGCCATCAATCATCATCGTCTTGGTCATCCTGGTGGTGCTTGTATTCATCGCCCTGATCAAGACGATCCAGGTCATCCCGCAGGCGAGCGCCGCCATCGTGGAGCGCTTCGGGCGCTACACCCGCACGCTCAACGCGGGCCTGAACATCGTGGTCCCGTTCATCGACTCGATCCGCAACCGGATCGACCTCCGTGAACAGGTCGTCCCCTTCCCGCCCCAGCCGGTGATCACCCAGGACAACCTGGTGGTCAACATCGACACGGTGATCTATTACCAGGTCACCGACGCCCGCGCCGCGACGTACGAGGTCGCCAGCTACATCCAGGCGATCGAGCAGCTCACCGTCACCACGCTGCGCAACATCATCGGCGGCATGGACCTGGAGCGGACCCTCACCTCCCGCGAGGAGATCAACGCGGCCCTGCGCGGCGTCCTCGACGAAGCCACCGGCAAATGGGGCATCCGCGTCAACCGCGTCGAGCTCAAGGCCATCGAGCCGCCGACCTCCATCCAGGACTCGATGGAGAAGCAGATGCGCGCGGACCGCGACAAGCGCGCCGCGATCCTCACGGCCGAGGGCATTCGGCAATCGGCGATCCTGACCGCCGAGGGCGAGAAGCAGTCGGCGATCCTGCGCGCCGAAGGTGAGGCCAAGGCCGCCGCCCTGCGCGCCGAGGGCGAGGCCCAGGCCATCCGTACGGTATTCGAGTCCATCCACGCCGGAGACCCCGACCAGAAACTCCTCGCCTACCAGTACCTCCAGATGCTCCCCAAGATCGCCGAGGGCGACGCCAACAAGCTCTGGATCGTGCCCAGCGAGATCGGCGACGCGCTCAAGGGACTCAGCGGCGCGTTCGACAACCTCGGCTCCGGAGTGCCGGGCTTCAACACCGGCAAGGATCGCCGCCAGCAGGCACCGCTCGACTGACGGCTCCAGTTTCCGGTGCCGGCGGCCGCCGTTTCTCTGATCCGTACGTCACGTTCCCGTGCGACGCACCACCCGTCGTACGGGAACGGCCCCGCCCTCGTGCATGATCGGTTCAACAACCACCGATCACCGAGGGACGTGTCGCGTGACCATCTGGGAGATGCTCGCCGTGTTCGTCGCGGGCACCTGCGCCGGGACCATCAACGCCATCGTCGGCTCGGGCACGCTGATCACCTTCCCCGTGCTGCTCGCCACCGGCCTGCCACCCGTCACCGCCACCGTCTCCAACGCACTCGGCCTGATACCGGGCGCCGTCAGCGGAGCCATCGGCTACCGCGCCGAACTCACCGGACAGCGCCGGCGCGTCATGCGACTGGGCACAGCCGCCGTCTGCGGCGGGCTCTGCGGGGCGATCCTGCTCGTCTCACTGCCCTCGACGGCATTCGAGACGATCGTGCCGATCCTGGTGAGCCTCGCGCTCGTCCTCGTGATCCTCCAGCCCCGGCTCGCCAAGACCGTCCAGCACCACCGCGCGCGGAAGAACGTCGTCACGAAGACCGACGGCGGACCGCTCCTCTTCGGCGGTGTCATGGCCGCCAGCGTCTACGGCGGCTACTTCACCGCCGCCCAGGGAATCATCTACATGTCCCTCATGGGCATGCTGATCGACGAGGAGATGCAGCGGCTCAACGCCGTCAAGAACGTCCTCGCCGCCATCGTCAACACCATCGCCGCGATCTTCTTCCTCTTCGTGGCCGAGTTCGACTGGACGGCGGTCGTGCTCATCGCCGTCGGCTCCGCCATCGGCGGCCAACTCGGCGCGAAGGTCGGCCGACGGCTCTCACCCACCGTGATGCGCACGATGATCGTGGTCGTCGGCACGGTCGCCATCGTCCAACTGGTCACCCGCTGAGCCGACTTCACGCGGACGTCACGCGGACCCCGGGCGGCTCCGCACGCGACGGCCCGCCTCCGGTGTACGGAGACGGGCCGTCCGGCGACAAGGGTGACAACGGCGACGGGAGGGAAGCACTCAAGGCCTACGCGGCCACACCGGCCCCCGCCAGCCACTGCGGCAGCGCCGACCGCTCACCGGCCCGCAGCGCCAACAGCATCGCGTCGGCCGGCGACGGCACGAACGGCTCGTGCAGCAGCGGCATTCCGGCCTGCTCGGGCGTCCGGTCGGCCTTACGGTGATTGTCCTCGGCACACGAGGCGACCGTATTCAGCCAGCTGTCCGCACCGCCACGCGACCGCGGCTGCACATGGTCCACGGTCGTCGCGCGCCGACCGCAGTACGCGCACCGGTGCTGGTCGCGTATCAGCACCCCGCGCCTCGACCACGGTGCCTGTCTTCGGAAGGGCACCCGTACATACCTGCAGAGCCTGATCACCCGGGGCACCGGCAGATCCACCTGGGCCGCACGCACCCGCAGAGCCGGGTGGGACTGCTCGACGACGGCCTTGTCCTGAAGGACCAGCACCACCGCACGGTTGAGTGTCACCGTCGACAGCGGCTCGAAGCTCGCATTCAGTACCAGCGTGTCCCGCATCCCGCCCACCTCCCGTGTGCCGTCCCGCCGGACGGCGGGCTGGGATCAACTCTGGCCGGGCGCGCCAAGATGGACAACGCAATATCCGCCTATCCGAGTTCCGAGGACGACCCCAATAACCCCCGCAACGAAAAAATGCCCTGCTCTGATCTCTCCAAGACCAGGGCAGGGCAAACAACAGCTGAACGGTCAGCTCTCCGCGGCCACGGCGTACTCACCGACCAGCTGCGCACGCGCGAGCGTGTGGAACCGCAGATTGAAGCCCACCACGGCGGGCGAGGCGTCCGAGTCCGGGCCCAGCGTGTCACTGTCCACCGCGTACACCGTGAACACATAACGGTGAGCGGGATCACCCGCCGGGGGAGCGGCACCCCCGAAGTCCTTCGACCCGTAGTCGTTACGGGCGTGCACGGCGCCCTTGGGCAACCCCTCGAACGAACGGGAACCCGCGCCGGCCGGAAGCTCCGTGACCGACGCCGGGATGTCGAACAGCGCCCAGTGCCAGAAACCACTGCCGGTCGGCGCGTCCGGGTCGAAACACGTCACGGCAAAGCTCTTGGTCTCCGCGGGGAACCCCTCCCACCGCAGGTGCGGCGATGTGTTCCCCGCCGCGAAGACCTGGGCGTCCTTCAGGACCGCACCCGACGCGATGTCGTCGCTCACCACGGTGAAGGACGGCACAGGCGGGTGGAAGTCATGAGGGAGCGGAGCCCTCTTCGCCTCGGTCACTACTGAACCTCCGGATTCGGCTTGGTGCCGCCGGGCCTCGCGGGACCCGGCGGCCTTCCGGAGCCGAGACTACGGCCGTACGGATCTCAGGCCCAGTTGCGACGCCCGCCGACGTCGGCGATCCACTGGTTGAGGTAGGCCGCCCAGTCGGTCCCCTGGAAGTCGTGCAGACCCACCTGGAAGGAGCGGTACGAGTCGCTGCCCTCGGAGAACAGGCCCGGCTTCTTGTCCATCTCCAGAATGACGTCCATCTCGCGGTCGTCCGCGATGAACGTCAACTCGACCTGGTTCAGCCCGCGGTACCGCTGCGGCGGAGCGAACTCGATCTCCTGGTAGAACGGCAGCCGCTGACGCGTCCCGCGGATGTGCCCACGCTCCATGTCCGCGCTGCGGAACCGGAAGTCCAGGCTGATGAAGGCATCCAGGATGGCCTGCTGCGCCGGCAGCGGGTGCACGTTGATCGGGTCCAGGTCGCCGGAGTCCAGCGCGCGGGCGATCTCAAGCTCCGTCGTCACACCGATGTTCATGCCGTACAGCTGCTGCCCGCCGATGCTCGTCACCGGCGTCTCCCACGGGATCTCCAGCCCGAAAGGCACCACGTGGACCGCGCCGGCCTTGACCTCGAAGGCACCGCCGAGACGCTGCTTGACGAACTCCAGGTCCTGCTTGACCTCCTGGTCCCCGCCCTCGACCTCGACGCGGGCCTGGAGACCGACGGAGAGCCCCTCGATCTGCTGGTCGACCGAACCGCCCTGGATACGCACCTCGCCCTGGACGACCCCGCCCGGGACGACGTTCTGCTCGGTCAGCTCGGTCTCGACGGACGCACCGCCGGCGCCCATGCTCGCGAGCAGCCTCTTGAAGCCCATAGTCACTCCTCCTAGATCCTGACCTCTACATACGCGTCACGACCGCGGGCGGTTCCCCCGCTACGCTCGGACGACATGATCGAGCGCCCCGACCGTACGCCGCTGCCCCGTGACTTCTTCAACCGGCCCGTGCTGGAAGTCGCCCCCGACCTGCTGGGCCGAACTCTCCTGCGCCGCACGGCGGAAGGAACGATAGAACTCCGCCTCACGGAAGTGGAGGCGTACGCCGGCGACATCGACCCGGGCTCCCACGCCTACCGTGGCCGCACCGACCGCAACAGCGTGATGTTCGGCCCGCCCGGCCACGCGTACGTCTACTTCACGTACGGCATGTGGCACTGCCTCAACCTGGTGTGCGGCCCGGAGGGCAAGGCGAGCGGTGTACTGCTGCGCGCCGGCGAGGTCCGGGAGGGCGCGGAGCAGGTACGGAAACGACGAGTCTCGGCCCGTAACGACAAGGAACTGGCCAAAGGCCCGGCCCGGTTGGCCACGGGCCTCGATGTCGACCGCGTGCTGAACGGCACCGACGTGTGCACCGGTGGCGACGCGCCCCTGTCGATGCTCACGGGTACGCCGCCGCCCCGTGACCAGGTACGCAGCGGCCCGCGCACCGGGGTGGGCGGCGAAGGAGCCCCGCACCCCTGGCGGTTCTGGATCGACGGCGACCCGACGGTGAGCCCGTACCGCGCCCACACTCCGCGCAAACGGGCAACTTGACGCGCCGGGGCGGGACGCCTAATGTAGTCCGAGCCGCTTTGCCCGGGTCTTGCTCTTCAGTAGCCCGAAGCGGCCACCCACTACCTACGATTCACCCCTGACGGGTTCTATTTCGGCATGCCGAAATTCGAACTCGCTCGACCCGATTATGAGTCGCCCGGGGAATCGGTTAACGTAGTGGACACGCCGAAAGGGAAACGCGAAAGCGGATAACCGATTAGGTGATCCCGCTGACTGGGAATCAGGCGCCGAAAGGTTCTGATAGAGTCGGGAACGCAAGACAGCAGGACCGAAGGGAAAGCCCGGAGGGGCCCGGAGACGGGACCGAAGGAAGCGTCCGTT
>NZ_JBHXRX010000069.1:21314-39992 GCF_042714995.1 Streptomyces sp. NPDC058665 | reverse complement strand
ACGCGGATGTCTCCGCGCCGGCCCACCGGCTTCTCGTACCGCGACCGCGTGTCACTTCTTACGGCCGCGCTTCTCCCGCACCCGTACGGAGATGTGGATCGGCGTGCCCTCGAAGCCGAACTCCTCGCGGAGCCTGCGCTCCACGAAGCGCCGGTAGCCCGCCTCGATGAAGCCGGACGCGAAGAGCACGAAACGGGGCGGCCGGGTGCCCGCCTGCGTACCGAACAGGATGCGCGGCTGCTTGCCGCCGCGAATGGGGTGCGGGTGCCCGGCGACGAGTTCGCCGAGGAAGGCGTTGAGCCTGCCGGTCGGCACGCGCGTCTCCCAGCCCTCGATCGCCGTCTCGATCGCGGGGACAAGCCGTTCCATGTGCCGCCCGGTGCGCGCCGAGACGTTGACCCGGGGCGCCCACGCGATCTGCGCCAGCTCGGTCTCGATCTCGCGCTCCAGGTAGTAGCGGCGCTCCTCGTCGAGGGTGTCCCACTTGTTGTAGGCGACGACGAGGGCGCGGCCCGCGTCGACGGCCATCGTGATGATGCGCTGGTCCTGGACGCTGATGGACTCGCTCGTATCGATCAGTACGACGGCGACCTCGGCCTTCTCGACGGCGGCGGCCGTGCGGAGCGAGGCGTAGTAGTCGGCGCCCTCCTGGAGATGGACGCGGCGCCTGATGCCCGCCGTGTCCACGAACTTCCAGACCTTGCCGCCGAGTTCGATCAGCTCGTCGACCGGGTCGCGGGTGGTGCCGGCGATCTCGTTGACGACGACACGCTCCTCGCCCGCGACCTTGTTGAGCAGCGAGGACTTGCCGACGTTCGGGCGGCCGATCAGCGCGATACGGCGCGGGCCGCCGACGGTGGTGCCGAAGGTCTGCTGCGGGGCGTCGGGCAGCGCCTCCAGGACCGCGTCGAGCATGTCGCCCGTACCGCGGCCGTGCAGCGAGGACACGGGGTGCGGCTCGCCGAGGCCCAGCGACCAGAGCGCCGTGGCGTCGGCCTCGCCGCTCTGGCCGTCGACCTTGTTGGCGCAGAGCACGACGGGCTTGCCCGCGCGGCGCAGCAGCTTGACGACGGCCTCGTCGGTGTCGGTGGCGCCGACCGTGGAGTCCACGACGAAGACCACGGCGTCGGCGGTCTCGATGGCGAACTCGGCCTGGGCGGCGACGGAGGCGTCGAGTCCGAGGACGTCCTGCTCCCAGCCGCCGGTGTCGACGACCTTGAAGCGGCGTCCGGCCCACTCGGCCTCATAGGTGACGCGGTCGCGCGTGACGCCCGGCTTGTCCTGAACGACGGCTTCGCGGCGGCCGATGATGCGGTTCACCAGGGTCGACTTGCCGACATTGGGGCGGCCGACGACCGCGAGGACGGGCAGCGGGCCGTGACCGGCCTCGTCGAGCGCGCCCTCGATCTCCTCGGCGTCGAAGCCTTCGTGGGCGGCGAGCTCCATGAACTCCGAGTACTCGGCGTCGCCAAGCTCTCCGTGCTCGTCGACGGAGCCACCGGAGTCGCCGGAGTGAATGGGGTTGTTCATGAAGTCCGTACCTCGTTCATCGTGATCGGTGCACCGCGCGGACGCGGTGCACTACTCAAGTCCTGCCGGGCGCCCGGTGAGGCGCCTGGCGTGGTCCAGATGGGCGGTCAGCCGCTTCTGGATCCGCAGCGTGGCATCGTCCATCGCCTGCCGCGTGCGCCGGCCACTTCTGTCACCGGCCTCGAACGCGTCCCCGAAGACGACGTCGACACGGCTGCGCAGTGGTGGCAGCGCGGATATCAACCGCCCGCGGCGGTCCGTGCTTCCCAGCACCGCCACCGGGACGATCGGCGCCCCGGTGCGTACGGCGAAGTACGCGAGCCCGGACCGCAGGGAGGCGAAGTCGCCCTCTCCCCTGCTGCCCTCGGGGAAGATCCCCAGGACCCCGCCGCCCTTGAGCACCCCGAGGGCGTCGGTGACGGCGGCGCGGTCGGTGGTCTCACGGTCCACCTTCAGCTGTCCGATCGACAGCAGGAACGGGTCGAGCGGACCGATGAAGGCTTCCTTCTTGATCAGGAAGTGCACGGGCCTGGGCGCGGTGCCCATGAGCATCGGCCCGTCGATGTTGTGCGAGTGGTTGACGGCCAGGATCACCGGGCCGGTCACCGGGACCCGCCAGGCACCGAGCACCCGTGGCTTCCACAGGCCGTACATCAGTCCGATGCCGATGCGGCGGCCGACCGCGGCACCCTTCGGGGAGGGCGCGGCGGCGCGGGACGGTTCGGTCCGGGAGGGTCCGCTCACCGGGCCGCCCGCTTCTCCTCGACAAGGGTGACGACACACTCGATGACCTGCTGGAGCGTGAGGTCGGTGGTGTCCACCTCGACCGCGTCGGCCGCCTTGGCCAGCGGTGACGTCTTACGGCTTGAGTCGATCGCGTCCCGCTTGATCAGCGCTTCCCTGGTGGCCGCGAGGTCGCTGGCCTCCTTGCCCTTGAGTTCGCCGCTGCGGCGCGCGGCGCGCGCCTCGGGCGAGGCGGTGAGGAAGACCTTGAGGTCGGCGTCGGGCAGCACGGTCGTGCCGATGTCACGGCCCTCCACGACGATGCCGTTCCCCGCGCCGGCCGCGATGGAGCGCTGGAGTCCGGTGATGACGGCCCGTACCTCGGGGACGGCGCTGACCGCGCTGACCTTGGCCGTGACCGCCTGCGTACGGATGGGTCCCGAGGCGTCCGCGCCGTCGACGGTGATCGTCGGGTTCGCAGCGTCGGTGCCGGACACGATGACCGGCTTGCCGGCCGCCGTGGCGACGGCCGATGAGTCCTGGACGTCGATTCCGTTGCTGATCATCCACCAGGTGATCGCCCGGTACTGCGCGCCCGTGTCCAGGTAGCTCAGCCCGAGCTGGGTGGCCACGGCCCGGGACGTGCTCGACTTGCCGGTGCCCGCGGGCCCGTCGATGGCGACGATCACGGCGGCCGGGGCGGTCCTGGCGTCGGTTGCAGCGGTTTCCACGGGGGCGGACACCTTCCTGGTTCACGGGGCGCGGAGTCGTGGGCGAAGTGGTTCGCGCGCGACGGTCTGGATACGTTCCGGGGGCCGTTTCCCAACGCCCAGACGTCAGTGCGCCCCCGCACAAGGTTACCGAGTGCTGGGACCCTCCCTTACACCCCCGCGAAAGCCGCCCGTGCGGCCACCCTGGGCGGGTGCGCGGGCGGGCTCCGTCAGCGGCGGATCGACCAGCCGCGCTCGCGCAGCGCCGCGCTCAGCACGGGGGCCGCCGCGGGCTCCACCATCAGCTGGACCAGACCCGACTCCTGCCCGGTCGCGTGTTCGATCCGAACGTCCTCGACGTTGACCCCGGCGCTCCCGGCGTCCGCGAAGATACGCGCCAGCTCCCCGGGCCGGTCGCTGATCAGGACGGCCACCGTCTCGTACGCCGTCGGGGCCGCGCCGTGCTTGCCCGGTACCCGCACCCGGCCCGCGTTGCCCCGCCGCAGTACGTCCTCGATGCCCTCGGTGCCGTCGCGCCGCTTGGCCTCGTCGGCGGACTGGAGCGCCCGCAGCGCCTCGACGGTCTCGCCGAGGTCGGCGGCCACGCCCGCGAGCACGTCGGCGACGGGCCCCGGGTTGGCGGTGAGGATCTCGACCCACATCCGGGGGTCCGACGCGGCGATGCGCGTGACGTCGCGGATGCCCTGGCCGCAGAGCCGTACGGCCGCCTCGTCGGCGTCCTCCAGGCGGGCGGCGACCATCGAGGAGATCAGCTGAGGGGTGTGGGAGACGAGGGCGACGGCCCGGTCGTGGGCGTCGGCGTCCATCACGACCGGCACCGCGCGGCAGAGCGCGACCAGTTCGAGCGCGAGGTTCAGCACCTCGGTGTCGGTGCCGGGGGTGGGGGTCAGCACCCAGGGTCGGCCCTCGAAGAGATCGGCGGTGGCGGCGAGCGGCCCGGAGCTCTCCTTGCCGGCCATGGGGTGGGTTCCGATGTACGCGGCCAGGTCCAGGCCCAGCGCCTCCAGCTCGCGCCGGGGGCCGCCCTTGACGCTGGCGACGTCCAGATAGCCGCGCGCGCGGCCGGCGCGCATCGCGTCGGCGAGCGTGCCGGCGGTGTGCGCGGGCGGTACGGCGACGATCGCGAGGTCGACGGGGCCGGCCGGCGGCTCCTCGGTGCCCGCGCCGAGCGCCGCCGCCGTGCGCGCCCTGGCCGGGTCGTGGTCCACGAGGTGGACGGCGACACCGCGTCCGGCGAGCGTGAGGGCGGCCGAGGTGCCGATGAGGCCGGTTCCGATGACGAGGGCTGTTCTCACTGGGCGATGTCCTTGCGGAGGGCTGCCGCGGCGCCGAGGTAGACGTGCGCGATCTCGGACCGGGGGAGCTCGGACTCTATGTGCGCGAGGATGCGGACCACGCGCGGCATGGCGCCCTCGATGTCCAGCTCCTGCGCGCAGATCAGCGGGACGTCGACGATGCCGAGTCCGCGCGCGGCGGCGGCCGGGAAGTCGCTGTGCAGGTCGGGGGTGGCCGTGAACCAGATGCTGATCAGGTCGTCCTCCCCGAGGCTGTTGCGCTCCAGGATGGCGGAGAGCAGTTGCGCGACCTGTTCGTCCATGTGTCCCGGCTCGTCCCGCTCCAGCTGGACGGCCCCTCGGACAGCTCGTACCGGCACGTCGTGCTCCTCGTCCCGCTCAGTGATCGTGTACTCCGTCCAGGTTAGACAGATGTACGCGGATACGGCCCGGCCGACCGTTGCGCGAGACGGCCGCGGGCCCGGCTGCGGGCCTGGCTGCGGGTCAGTGGCGCGGCCCCCGTAATCTCCATGGCCATGAACCCCGAGGACCTGGTGCGCGAGCACACCGTCTACGCGTGCGTCATGGGCTCGCGCGCCTTCGGTCTGGCGACCGAGGGCAGTGACACCGACCGCCGGGGGGTGTTCCTGGCGCCGACACCGCTCTTCTGGCGCTTCGAGAAGCCTCCGACGCATGTCGACGGGCCGGCCGACGAGCAGTTCTCGTGGGAGCTGGAGCGTTTCTGTCTGCTCGCGCTGCGCGGCAATCCCAATGCGCTCGAATGCCTGCACTCGCCGCTCGTCGAGCATGCCGACGCCACCGGCCGTGAACTCCTCGCCCTGCGTGAGGCGTTCCTCTCCCGGCAGGCGCACGAGACCTTCGTCCGCTACGCGATCGGCCAGCGCCGGAAGCTGGAGGCGGACCTGCGGAAGCACGGCGCGCCCCGCTGGAAGCACGCCATGCATCTGCTGCGGCTGCTCGGCACCTGCCGCGATCTGCTGCGTACGGGGCGGCTGGTCGTCGACGCCGGTGACCAGCGCGAACCGCTGCTCGCGGTCAAACGCGGTGAGGTCTCGTGGGCGGAGGTGGAGCGGCGGATGAACCGCCTCGGAGAGGAGGCGGACACCGCGCTCGCCGGCTCCCCGCTGCCCGCCGAACCCGACCGCGCGCGTGTCGAGGACTTCGTGATCCGCACCCGCCGGGCGTCGGCGCTCGGCGTCCAGGTCAGGGCCTAGGGGATGTCCGGTCTCTCCAGCCGGGTGCGCACCACGAGGTCGTGGAGCGCCTCGTATCCGGCCGGGGAGTCGGGGAGCCGGGTCTCCTCCCTCGCGTCCGCCAGGACCTCGTGGAGGGCGTCCACGTCGCTCCGCAGGCGGGTCGGGGCGAGGCCCGTCGCCGCGCCGTGTTCGGCCTCGGCCTTCGCCTCGATCAGCTCGGGCAGATAGGCGGGGGCGCTCACCTCGCCGAGCAGTGTGGGCAGATGGGCCTGCACCTCGCCGCTGCGCATCAGATGGACACCGGTGAGCAGCGCCCTGAACGTGTAGAGCAGCGGCTTGAGTTCGCCGGTCTTCTCGAAGAGCCGCCACTGGGTCGCGGCGAATCCGCGGTAGTGGTGGGCGTGGTGGCCGGTGAGTACGCCGGGCGCGAGGGACAGCAGTTCGCGGTGCGCCTCGGTCGAGTGGACGATAAGCGGCGAGTGGAGCTGTTCCAGTACGTAGCCGTTGCGCCGCATCATCATCCGCACGAACTTCCGCAGGTCATGGCTGACCAGGTCCATCTCCACACCGTCCTGGTCCCACATCCGCGACCGGGTCTCGTCGGGCTCGTGCAGCCCGATGAGTTCGGCGACCGGCAGCAGATGGGCGCCGCGCAGGTCGACGTCGGAGTCCGTGGAGGGGAATCCGTAGAGGTGCGCGCCGGAGACGGTGGCGAACAGCAGCGGATCCGTCTCCTGGGCGAGGGCCGGGCCGAGATCGGTCACCGGCAGCCCGGCCCGCCGCAGGCGCCGGGCGCGCTCGTCCGCCGGCTCGTCGATACGGTGACCGGGAGCGCCGCCGTCGGCCACATGTTCGTCATCCATACGCATGGATCAAGCGTCCCAGAGTGCTCCGAGTTCCAGCAGCTCCTCGCGGTACTCGATCCGGTCCGCCCACTCCTTCGGCCACGCTCCCGCCCCGAGGTGCGCTCCCGCGAACGCGCCCGTCAGACAGGCGATCGAGTCCGAGTCGCCCTTGGTGCAGGCCGCCCGGCGCAGCGCGGTGACCGGCTCGTCGGGGAAGAGCAGGAAACAGAGCAGCCCGGTGGCGAACGCCTCCTCAGCGATCCAGCCGTCGCCGGTCGCCAGGCACGGGTCCGTCTCGGGGGACGGTGCGCGCAGGGCCCGTTGGAGCCGTTCGAGCACGGCCAGGCAGTCGTCCCAGCCCCGTTCGATGAAGTGCTCGGGGGTCGGGTCCTGGCTGTGGGTCCACAGATCGCCGAGCCACGCGTGGTGGTAGCGGGACCGGTTCTCGTACGCGTACGAGCGCAACAGACCCACCAGGCCCATCGGTTCGGTTCCCCGCGCCAGCAGACTCACCGCGTGGGCCGTGAGGTCGGAGGCAGCCAGGGCCGTCGGGTGGCCGTGGGTGAGGCCGGACTGCAACTGGGCCGCGCCCGACCGCTGTTCGGGGCTCAGTCCCGGCGCGAGCCCGACGGGCGCGACCCGCATGTTGGCGCCGCAGCCCTTGGAGCCGATCCGGCTCGCCTGCTGCCAGGGGCGGTCGCTGTCGAGCAACTGACAGGCCGTCATACAGGTGTTGCCGGGGGCCCGGTTGTTCTGCGGGTCGTGGAACCAGTCCACGAACTCCTCGCGTACCGGCCGGGTGAGGCTCAGCGGTCCGAGCGGGCCCCGGCCCATGGCGGTGCGCAGACCCCGGCCGAGCGCGAGCGTCATCTGGGTGTCGTCGCTGACGATCGCGGGCTTCAGCAGGGGTATCTCCCGCCAGGGACCGAACTTGGCGAGGATGGAGGGGACATCGTTGAACTCGGTGGGAAAGCCGAGGGCGTCGCCGAGCGCGAGCCCGGTCATGGCGCCGGTGGCGGCTGACTTGCCGGCCGTGTCCGTCGCGGTCATGGGGTGGTCCGTCCTTCCGGTCGAAGCAGCGGCGGGTGCAGCGCGGTGGCCCCGCCGGCGCGGTAGAGGGCGGCCGGTTTGCCCCGGCCGCCGGTGCGCCGCGGCGGGCCTTCGACCGGTTCGACGAAGCCGGGTGAAGTCAGCACCTTGCGGCGGAAGTTGGGCCGGTCCAGCACCACGCCCCAGACCGTCTCGTAGACCTGCTGAAGCTCCCCGAGGGTGAACTGGGGCGGGCAGAACGCCGTGGCGAGGCAGGTGTATTCGAGCTTGGCGCCGATACGGCGCCGGCCGTCGGCGAGGATCCCGCCGTGGTCGAAGGCGAGCCGGCCGAGCTCGTCGTGGTCGTACGGGGTCCACCGGGCCTGGGCTGCGTCGCCGCCCCCGCGCGGCTCGGGGAGATCGGGCACGAGCGCGGTGTACGCGACGGAGACGACCCGCATCCGGGGGTCGCGGTCCGGGTCGCTGTACGTACGCAGTTGCTCGGGCCGCAGTCCGGCCACGGTGTTCGGCGACAGGCCGGTCTCCTCGGCGAGTTCACGCCTGGCCGCCTGCCCGGCGGACTCCCGGGGCCGTACGAAGCCGCCGGGCAGCGCCCAGTGGCCCAGATACGGCTCTTCGCCCCGTTCGACGAGCAGGACGTGCAGACGGCTCTCACGGACCGTGAAGACGGCGAGATCGACGGTGACGGCGAACGGCACGAAGGCGGCGGGGTCGTAGTTCTCCGGCACCCGGGGCTGCCGGGAAGGCTGCCGCGAGGGCTGGGGAGTCTGAGGGGTCCGAGGGGGTGTCATCTGTTCTCCGGCAGAGGTGCGGCGAAGTACCAACCCTGCCCCAGCAGCGCGTCCACAGCGGCCACCGCCTCGGCGAGACGACTCTCGCGCGACCCTTCGAGCGCGACGAACGTCCGCCCCGTACGGGTCAGTTCGTCCCTGAAGCGGCCCGTCATCCAGGGCCGCAGCTCCTCGCCGTCGCGCAGTCCGTCGTCCTCGAAGGCGACGCCCTCATGGCCGGTGAGCAGCCACAGATGGTGCGGCACCCGGTCGGCGATCTCCTCGACGCGCGGGTTGCGCCCGCCCACGTACCGCTCGTGCCAGACGGTGGTGGCGAAGGAGTCGGTGTCGCAGACGAGGACGGGCGAGCCGTCCCGGGCCGCCTCCTCCTCCAGCTCGTTCTGCCGCCGGGCGATCAACGGGAAGTCCCCGGTGGTGAATTCGACGTCCTCCCACTGCGCGCCGGGCCAGCTCTCACGCAGGGAGGCCAGCTTCCGCTCGCTGAACTCCCGCCCGTACTCGGGCACATGCCGCGTACGGCTCCACACGCCGCCACGCGCCCTGTAGTGCTCGGCGAGCGCCAGCGCGAGGGTCGTGGTGCCGGTGGACTCGGCGCCGAGCACCACGACGCGGCGGGTGAGCGCTGCCCGGACGGGCGGGGCGAGGAAGTCCCAGCAGCCGACGGGGTCCTTGCGGACGGCAGTCCCCGACACCGGGTGGAGCGTGCGGTCCGGGTCCACGGCGACGGACTCGGCGCCGAAGCGGCGGGCGAGTTCGTCCCCGTACGACTCCGAGGTGAAGACGGCGTCCACGGGCTCGGGGACGGCCGCGCGGAAGACCGCCATGTGCGCGTCCCAGACGGCGGGGTCGTGCAGATCCATCGGGGTGTCGTCGACGGCGCCCACGACATGGGCGTCCGGATGGATCTCGCGCATCCAGGCGACGCGGTCGGCGAGCGGTACGGACTCGACGGAGGCGGCGCAGACGAGGACCGTGAGCCGTTCGCAGCGCTCCCGCGCGGTCCGTACGAGGTGGTGGTGGCCCGCGTGCGGAGGGTAGAACTTGCCGAGGACCAGGCCGTGTTCGTAGCTCCCGCTCATGCCGTGACCTCCAGTGGCACGGCGGGCCGGCCTGCCAGGTCGCGCGACCAGTTCCGCAGCCCGATGAGGCACAGGGTCAGGAAGCCCACGTACAGGATCGACGTCAGATACAGGTCCTTGTGCGCGTAGAGCGGGATGTAGACGACGTCGGCCGCGATCCACAGCCACCAGGACTCCAGCCGCTTGCGGCACTGCCCGTAGGTCGCCATCAGCGAGAGCGCGGTGGTGACGGCGTCCCAGAAGGGGACCGTCGATGAGGTCTGGTGGTCGAGGAGCAGCGTCAGTCCGAGAGTTCCCACCGCCCCCGCCACGAGCAGCCAGCCCCACTCGGTGCGCGTGGTGCGCCGCACCGGGAGAGATGACGTACCTGGTCCACCCCCGTGGGTCCAGGTCCACCAGCCGTACGTGGCGAGAGCGATGAAGACGACCTGCAGCCCGGCGTCGGCGTACAGACCCGCCTGGGTGAACAGCAGGATGAAGAACAGGTTGTTGGCGATGCCGATCGGCCAGTTGGCGATGTGCTGGCGGGCGACGAGCCAGACGCAGAGCGCTCCGCTGCCGAAGCCGAGCACCTCGGTCCAGCTCACCGGGGTGTCGAGAACGGTCACCAAAGGCTGCTGCAACGGGTCGAGGAAATCCGCGAGACTCACACCCGCCTCCTTAATAGTCATACTGACTATAAAGGCGAACCGGCGGGCCCCGCAAGGAGGAAAGCCCGTGGCCTCGGGCCACGGGCTTTCCTCAACTGCTGCGGTTCGGGTCGAACAGGCCTGCCTACAGGCCGACTTCCTGCATCAGCATGCCGACCTCGGTGTTGGTGAGGCGGCGCAGCCAGCCGGACTTCTGGTCGCCGAGCGGGATCGGCCCGAACGCGGTGCGGACCAGCCGGTCGACGGGGAAGCCCGCCTCGGAGAGCATGCGGCGCACGATGTGCTTGCGGCCCTCGTGGAGGACCACCTCGACCAGATAGTTCTTCCCGGTGTTCTCCACGACACGGAAGTGGTCGGCGCGGGCGTAGCCGTCCTCCAACTGGATGCCGTCCTTGAGCCGCTTGCCCAGATCACGCGGCAACGGGCCCTGGACGGCGGCGAGATACGTCTTCTTCACGCCGTACCTGGGGTGCGTGAGCCGGTGGGCCAGCTCACCGTGGTTGGTGAGCAGGATGATGCCCTCGGTCTCGGTGTCCAGCCGGCCCACGTGGAACAGCCGGGTCTCGCGGTTGGTGACGTAGTCGCCGAGGTTCTGCCTGCCGTCCGGGTCGCCCATCGTGGAGACGACGCCCGCGGGCTTGTTCAGCGCGAAGAAGAGATGCGACTGGGTGGCGACGGTGAGCCCGTCGACCTTGATCTCGTCGCGGTGCGGGTCGACACGCATGCCCTGCTCGACGACGATCTCACCGTTGACCTCGACACGGGCCTGCTCGATCAGCTCCTCGCAGGCCCGGCGCGAGCCCATGCCGGCCCGCGCGAGGATCTTCTGCAGCCGCTCGCCCTCCTGCTCGGCGCCCGGGTTGGTCCTCGGGGTCCTGATCTCCGGCTTGTCGGCGTACCGGTCGCGGTTGCGCTGCTCGATCTTGGCGTCCAGCTCGCGCGGGCGGGCGGGCTTGCCCTGGGCCCGGCGCTTGGCCGCGATGCTCGGGGCCTTGGGCCCGCCCTTGGCACCGCCGCGGGCCGCCGCGCCACGGCTGCCGCCGCCCGACGGGCCACCGGAACCGCCCTGACCGCCACCCTGGCCACCGCGCCCGACGTCGTAACGGCGCTCCTCGGGACGCGGCGTACCCTCACGCTTCGGCTGCTTGTCGCCGCGCGAGCCGGCGCCGCCGCCGCTCCCCCGGCTCCCGGCGCCCCCGCTGCCGCCGCGACCGCCGCCGGCCCTCGACTGGGGTTTGCCGCCCGCGGCTCCCCGGCCGCCGCTCCGGTCGCCGCTGCCGCTTCCGCTGTTCCTGCCGTTGCTTCGCATCAAATGTCCGTCTTGTCGTCTGCGTGAGTGTCCGGGGCGTACGGTGCGTCCGGATCGAACGACGGAACGCCTTCCAGGCTGTCGGCCTCGATCGCGTCCGCCTCCGGAAGGAAGGGCGCGAGTTCCGGAAGCTCGTCCAGACCGCGCAGGCCCATCCGCTCCAGGAAATAGTTCGTCGTCCTGTACAGGATCGCACCTGTTTCGGGTTCCGCTCCCGCCTCCTCGACGAGACCGCGCTGGAGGAGGGTCCGCATGACCCCGTCACAGTTCACTCCGCGTACGGCCGAGACCCGGGACCGGCTGACCGGCTGGCGGTACGCCACGACCGCCAGGGTCTCCAGCGCGGCCTGTGTGAGCCGGGCCTGCTGGCCGTCGAGCACGAAGCCCTCGACGGCCTCCGCGTACTCGGCCCGCGAGTAGAAGCGCCAGCCGCCCGCGACGAGGCGCAGCTCGAATCCGCGGCCCTGGACGGTGTACTCGTCGGCCAGCTCGCGCAGCGCGTCCGCGACGGCCCTGCGCGGCCGGTCCAGGACCTTGGCCAGGTGGTCCTCGGTCGCGGGCTCGTCGACGACCATGAGGACCGCCTCCAGGGCGGGCTTGAGATCGAGGTCGGCGACCGTCCGTTGCTCGCTCACGCCATCTCCTCGCTCGTGTCCGTCGCGGCGTCCGCTTCCTTCGTGCGCTTCGAGTCCTTCGCGTCCTCCACGGGGTCGGGCGGACGGTCGAACTCGTCCGTGACCCGTGGCTGCTCGCCGTCGTCCCCGCCCGTCCAGCGCACCATGAGGGGCCCCAGGGCCTCGTCCTGGGCAAGAGCGACGGCCTTCTCCCGGTAGAGCTCCAGCAGCGCCAGGAAGCGCGCCACGACGGTGAGCGTGTCCGGGGCGTCCTCGGCGAGTGTCAGGAAACTCACCTCGCCGGCCGCCCGCAGCATCGCCACGACGATCCCCGCCTGCTCCTGGACGGAGACGAGCGGCGCGTGGATGTGGTCGACGTAGACCTGCGGCTTGGGCTTGGGCTGCATCGCCTTGACCGCGAGCCGGGCGAAGCCCTCGGCGCCGATGCTGATGACGACCTCGGGGAGGAGCGCGGCGTGGTGCGGTTCCAGACCGACGGTACGGGGGTAGCGGCGCGACTCGGAGTCGAGCCGGGCGCTGAAGATCTCGGCGATCTGCTTGTACGCGCGGTACTGGAGCAGCCGGGCGAAGAGCAGGTCCCTGGCCTCCAGCAGCGCCAGGTCGCCCTCGTCCTCCACGTCGGCGGACGGCAGCAGGCGTGCGGCCTTGAGGTCGAGGAGCGTGGCCGCGACGACCAGGAACTCGGTGGTCTGGTCGAGGTCCCAGTCGGTGCCCATCGCTCGTATGTGCACCATGAACTCGTCGGTGACCTTCGAGAGCGCGACCTCGGTGACGTCCATCTTGTGCTTCGAGATCAGCTGAAGGAGCAGATCGAAAGGCCCCTCGAAGTTCGCGAGCCGAACGGTGAACCGCCCGTCGTCGGGCTCGGGTTCACCATCGGCGGTGGGGGCGGGCTCGGGGTCCGCGTCAGGTCCGGTTACGGGCTCCGGGTCCGGTACGGGTACGGCATCCGGTACGGGCTCGGGGTCCGGCCCGGCTGGGAGCTCAGGTTCCGGCTCCGGCTCGGCTGCGGGCGCGGGCAGTGGTACTCGTACGGCCTCCGGCTCGGGGCCCGGCTCAGGCTCGGCCTCCGCCCCCGGCTCCACGACCACCGGCGGCTCGACCGCCGCGCCGCCCGCCCCCGGCCCACGGCCCAGCGCGCGGCGGGGCGAGCGGGCTGTGGGTTCGTCGGTCGGTGGCATGGCGGTCCTGGAGGCGGAAGAGCGGTGCTCGGTCCGGCGAGGCTACCCTCAGCGCCCGCGCAGGCGCCGTACGAGAATGCTCGCGTCGCCGCGCGACTCCAGGTCGGCGAGGACAACGGCGACCGCCTCACGGACGATCCGCCCCCGGTCCACGGCGAGACCGTGCTCGCCGCGCAGCACCAGACGCGCGTGCTCCAGGTCCATCAGTTCCTCGGCGGAGACGTAGACCGTGATCTTCTCGTCGTGCCGTTCGCGCCCGCTGGGGCGGCGATTGGCGCCGCGGCCCCCTCGGCGGCGCTGGCCGCCCTGCTGGCCCGCCTGGGCCGCTCCACCGCCGCTGCCGCCGCCCGCGGTGCCGCCGCCCGCGGTGCCGCCGCTGTCCTGCGATCCCGGGGACCGGCGCTGGGGCTGCTCCCGTTCCGGGGTGCGGCTGCGGGACGTGGCCGCCGAGTCCGCGTCAGTCGCCGAGTGCTCCTGGGCCGGTGCCGGCGCGGAAGCGGGTGGCGCCGCCTGCGCGGCCCCCGACTGTTCGGCGACCGGGTCGCTCTCCTGGGCCGGTGCCGGGACCCGCGGCTCACCGTTCGCGGTACGCCGCCGGTCTCCCGGTGAGGAAGCCTGGAGCGCCATGCCCCCGGTCGTACGGAACAGCTCGTCGGCCCCGGGCAGACTCACTCGGCGTGACACCGGGCGAGCACCTCCCTGGCGAGCTGGCGATAGGCGGCGGCACCGACGGAGTTGGAGGCGTAGGTGGTGATGGGCTCACCGGCGACGGTGGTCTCCGGGAAGCGCACGGTCCGGCCGATCACCGTGTGGTACACGTGATCGTCGAAGGCCTCGACGACCCGCGCCAGGACCTCGCGGCTGTGCACCGTACGGGAGTCGTACATCGTGGCGAGGATGCCGTCGAGCTCCAGCTCCGGGTTGAGCCGCTCCTGGACCTTCTCGATGGTCTCGGTCAGCAGCGCCACACCGCGCAGCGCGAAGAACTCGCACTCCAGCGGGACGATCACCTTGTGCGCGGCGGTCAGCGCGTTCACGGTCAGCAGACCGAGCGAGGGCTGGCAGTCGATCACGATGTAGTCGTAGTCCTGCATCAGCGGCTTGAGCGCCCGCTGGAGCGTGGACTCCCTGGCGACCTCGCTCACCAGCTGCACCTCGGCGGCCGAGAGGTCGATGTTGCTCGGGAGCAGGTCCATGTTGGGCACGGCGGTCTTCAGGAGCACCTCGTCGGCCGACATGCCCCGCTCCATGAGCAGGTTGTAGACCGTGAGGTCGAGCTCCATCGGGTTGACCCCGAGCCCGACGGACAGGGCGCCCTGCGGGTCGAAGTCGACGAGCAGCACCCGCCGGCCGTACTCCGCGAGCGCGGCGCCCAGGTTGATGGTCGACGTGGTCTTGCCGACGCCGCCCTTCTGGTTGCACATCGCGATGATCTTCGCGGGGCCGTGGTCGGTGACCGGGCCGGGGATCGGGAAGTACGGCAGGGGACGCCCGGTCGGGCCGATTCGCTCGCGGCGCTGTCTGGCCGCGTCGGGCGCGAGGGTGGCCGCGTACTCGGGGTCGGGCTCGTACTCGGCGTCGGGGTCGTAGAAGTGCCCCTCGGGCACCTCGTCGAAGTCGGCGAAGTGGGTGGACTCTCGGCCACTCTCGTTGCCGGCCATGGCGTTCACGTTGTGGCCGTCCATCGTCTGGTGGGCTGTCGTCATGTGCTGATGGGTGGTGAAGGTGCGGACAGCGACGGAGCCGACGGCCTCTAGCCCGGACGACGGGCTCCGGTGGCCCAGCGCGGGCATTCCTGGTTGACCACCCCCGGGAGTAAATGTCGACTCATTCACAAGTCGTCTTACCTCCTTGGACGTGACCAGGAAACTTATCGATAGGTCAGCGTGGCACCATGCCGACGGTTGGCGACTCTATGGCGTGTCACCACTCCGCAGCAACACAATCCGCCGGACCCGGCCCGATGTGTCGGCAACCGAACACCCCTGTGTCAAGGGCGCACAGGGCTCCGTCGGCGCGCTTCACACGGGTGCGAAAGGGTTAAAGGGTTACGTTCGAGGCGAGTTGAGCGCGGGCGCGGGAGTGGCCGGACACACAGTCGGCCGGATCTCGCCGAGCAAGATCCGGCCGGGGGCGTCAGGTTGACGAACGCCGTTGACGGGTCAGCCCAGAACCGTTGCCAGTTCGGTGTACGGAAGACCGTGCGCCTCGGCCACGGAACCGTAAGTGACCTGCCCGTCATGGGCGTTGAGGCCCTTGGCGAGCGCCGGGTCGCGGCGCAGCGCCTCGGTCCAGCCGAGGTCGGCGAGAGCCACGATGTAGGGAAGCGTGGCATTCGTCAGCGCGTAGGTGGAGGTGTTGGGTACGGCGCCCGGCATGTTGGCGACGCAGTAGAACACCGAGTCATGGATCTGGAAGGTCGGCTCGGCGTGGGTGGTGGGGTGTGAATCCTCGAAGCAACCACCCTGATCGATTGCAATGTCGACAAGTACACTTCCGGGCTTCATCTTGGCCACGAGCGCGTTGGTGACCAACTTCGGCGCCTTCGCCCCGGGGATGAGAACGGCGCCGACGACGAGGTCGGCCTCGACGACCGCCCGCTCCAGTTCGTACGCGTTGGAGACGATGGTCTGCACCTTCGTGCCGAAGACTCTGTCGGCCTCGCGCAGCTTGTCGATGTCCCGGTCGAGCAGGGTCACATGGAAGCCCATGCCGACGGCGATCTGCGTGGCGTTCCAGCCGGAGACACCGCCGCCGATGACGACGGCGCGGCCCGGAGCCGTACCGGGAACGCCGCCGGGCAGCACGCCACGGCCGCCGACCGAGCGCATCAGGTGGTAGGCGCCGACCTGCGGGGCCAGCCGGCCCGCGACCTCGGACATCGGGGCGAGCAGCGGGAGGCGGCGGTTCGCGGTCTCGACGGTCTCGTACGCGATGGCGGTGGTACGGGACTTCAGCAGCGCGTCCGTGCACTCGCGGGAGGCGGCGAGATGCAGGTACGTGAAGAGGGTCTGGTCCTTGCGGAGGCGGTGGTACTCCTCGGCGATGGGCTCCTTGACCTTCAGCACCAGGTCGGCGGCGGCCCAGACGTCGTCGGCGGTGGGCAGTGTCCGGGCGCCGGCGGCGGTGAACTCGGCGTCGCTGATCGAGGAGCCGGCGCCGGCGTCCCGCTCGATGACGACCTGATGGCCGTGGCGCACGAGCTCGTGCACTCCGGCGGGGGTGATGGCCACCCGGAACTCGTTGTTCTTGACCTCGCGGGGGATGCCGACGAGCACGGTGATCACGGTCCTTGGCTCAGGGATTGCTCGGGCAATGCCCTACAAACCCATACGCCTACGGCGCATCGGAAGGCATCGCTAACTTACGACAGAGCCATTCTAATGAAGGGCTTCTCGCTGTCTAGCCTTGCAAAGCATCAAGGTTCCGCCGAGGCGCTTCGGATTTCGTAGGCGGATCAGCCCGCAGAGGAGTCGGTCGACAGCAGACGGCCGGAGGCTTTGCGGTGCAGCCGGGCCGCCGTCGGGTCGCCGAGGCGGTCCAGCGTGTCCGCGAGCCGCAGTTCCAGCGCGGCCTGGAGCCGGGTGTCCCCGGCCAGCCGGGCGTACTCCACGGCCTCCTGGCAGGTCCCCAGCGACTCCTCGGGACGGCCCGCGTACTCCAGGACCCTGGCCGCCTCGCTGAGCGCGCGGGCCTGACCTGGAAGGTCCTGGAGCCTGCGGAAGCCCGCCGACGCGGCGCGCCAGTGGCGCAGCGCCTCGCCGTAGCGGCCCGCGCAGGTGTGGACGGTGCCGAGGCGTCCGTACAGCCGCGCCTCGTCGGCCCGCTCGCCTCGGCTGAGCCGCTGCGCGAGGGCGCGGCCGTACCAGTCGGCGGCGCGGTGCCAGTCCTGGAGTTCCTGGTAGGCGCTGCCTACGGATTCCATCGCACGGCCGGTGGCGTAGTGGTCGTTCGCGGCCCTTCCGGCGTCCAGGGCAGACCGGTACCGGGCCAGCGCGTCGTGCGTACGGCCCGTCAAGGCGTCCAGATCGCCGATGTTGAGCAGGGCCGCGGCCTCCTCACGGTGCAGGCCCTGGCGCTCGGCGACACCGAGGACCAGCTGGTGCAGCCCGTACAGGTCGGGGGCCGCAGCGTCCGTGCCCTGGTGTGCGGCGAGCGCCCTGACCAGCGCGGAGACCAGCCTGCGGGCGAGGGTGTCCAGTCCGCCGTCGGCCACGGCGAGCCGGGCGGAGGCCAGCAGGGCGGGCCTGCGGGAGCGCAGCCAGTCGGCGGCGGCCCGGGTGTTCGGGAAGCGCGCGGCGTGGGGCAGGGCTGCGAGCTTCCTGCGCGCCTGCGAACCGTCGGGCTCGGTGACCGCGCGGCAGGACTGGAGCAGCCGTACGGTCCGCTCCAGCATCCGCGCCCTGGCGAGCTGCACCTCGGCGGGGCGTTCCTTCGCCTCCATCAGCGCGCGCATGAACGGGGCGAGGGAGCCGAGGACCTCGTACTGCTCCCCCGCAGGCCGCAGCAGGTTCAGTCCGGCGAGGTCGTCCAGCGCCGCCCTGGCGGCCGAGACGGAACATCCGGCCAGCGCGGACGCGGTGTGGGCGTCGGCGAATCCGGCGGGGGCCAGTGCGAGCAGCCGCAGGACCCCGGCGGTGGAGGGCGGCAGCTCCTCGTAGACGAAGCGGAAGGCACGCGCCAACGCCCGTACGCCCTGCGGCTGTTCGGGATCCCAGGGGACGGAGCGCAGCCGCTTGGCGGCGTCGGCGACGGAGACCGTGGGGCGGGCGGCGAGCCAGCCACCGACGACGGCGAGCGCGGCGGGCTGGCCGCCGCACTCCTCCGCGAGCGACTCGGCGGCCTGCGGGTCGACGGTGATGCGGACGGTTCCGGTGTAGGTGCTGAGCAGTTCGATCGCGGCCTTGGCGTCCAGGCCGCCGATGGTGCACGGGCGGACGTCCGGGATACCGGTGAGGGGGCCGCGCGATACGGCGACGACGAGGCAGTCCGGGTTCTCCGGGAGCAGGAGGTCGACCTGCTCGGCGTCGTGGGCGTCGTCGAGGAGCAGCAGGACCCGGCGGTCGGCGAGCGCGTCGCGCACCATCTCGGACAGCTCGTCCTCACCGGCGCCGGGCGGCACGGCGATGCCGAACTCGCCGAGGAGATCGCGTGCGGTGCGCTCGACGGGGACGGGCTCGCCGCTCGGCTCGGTGAGCCGGATGTGCAGCACCCCGTCCGGATACCGCCGCCCCACCTGCCGCGCCAGCTCCCGCGCGAGCGCGGTCCGCCCGGAGCCCCGCTGCCCGGCGATGAGCAGCACCCGGGTATGGGCGGCCTTCCGCCCGGCGATGGTGTTGAGCCCGGCCCGCTCGATGTCGCTGTGCAGACTCTTCAACTCCCGCTGCCGCCCGAAGAATCCGGGGGCGGCGAGGGCGGTCTCGGACGCGGTCGCGGATTGCGGGGCGGGCCCGGCGTCCCGTCCAGCGCCGAGGGGCACGATCGCGGGAGCGGCGGTCACCGTGCGAGCGCCATCGGCCGCGGTCGCGGGGTGCGGGGCACGCCCGGACTCCGTGCGCCCGGCCCCGGCGTCCCGTCCAGCGCCGAGGGGCACGATCGCGGGAGCGGCGGTCACCGTGCGAGCGCCATCGGCCGCGGTCGCGGGGTGCGGGGCACGCCCGGAC
>NZ_JBHXRX010000069.1:0-21219 GCF_042714995.1 Streptomyces sp. NPDC058665 | reverse complement strand
CGGACTCCGTGCGCCCGGCCGCGGGAGCGGCGGTCGCCGCGCGAGCGCCATGCGCCGCGGACGCGGGAGCACGGTCGGAAACCGTCCTCGCGTCGCGGACCGGAGCCGGTGCGTCGGTTTTGGCCGCGGTAACCCTGCCACCGGCCGGAGTTGACGCGTCCACCCGCGCGTCCGTCCTGGCCTCGGCCCGGCGCGGGCCGGAGCGCTCACCTCCGGCAGCTCCGGCCTTGTCGGGCTTCCCGTCGCCGGCGCGCGGGCGCGGCTCCTTCGGCGCGCGCGTCGCCGACGGGTCGCCGTCGGCCGGCGCGGGGTCCGGGACAGGCCGTAGGCGGGTGGCGGGCCGCCTCCCTGACGTACCGTCAGGCGCGACAGCCGCGGTACCCGACACGGCCGCCGGACCGGCCGACGTGGCGTCAAGTGCCGCCGTCTCAGGCGGAGTTGAGGGTTCCGTACGCGACCGGGCAGGGCCGCCGTTCACGTCCACCGCCTGGTCCGTCACGGCCACGCTCCTTCCCCCGCCCGTCCGGCGGGGTGCGCACGAGTCGAGCCCGGCGGATGTCCGCACGGGTGATTCGAGCCTAGTTCACGCTGCGCGACCGACCCCGTGGGGCACGGCGACAAATCCCCCAATCGGATCAGCAGTTCGTCCTACCGGAAGACCCGAGAGCCGGCCCTCACGCGTCGAACGGCCTCGCCGGCCACTCCGCGTCCGCCGGACGCAGCGCCTCCAGCCCGTCCCCCGCCAGCGCGGCAGTCAGCGACATCACGCCCACGACAAGCGCGTTGTTGTGCAGCTCTCCCGCCAGTACCCCCCGTACCAGCTCCGGCAGCGCCACCCGCGCCTGCTCCATGTCGGCCTCCTCGTCGGAGACATCGAAGCGCTCGCCCTCCGCCTCGGAGAGGTCCCGCGCCAGGAAGATCCGTACGGACTCGTCGCAGCCGCCCGGCGTCGTGTAGACGTCCGTCAGCACCCGCCAGTCCTCCGCCTTGACGTGCGCCTCCTCGTACAGCTCCCGCTGCGCCGCGTGCAGCGGGTTCTCGCCGGGGATGTCGAGCAGGCCCGCCGGGATCTCCCAGAGCTTCTGGCGGACGGGGTGCCGGTACTGACGGACGACGAGCACGCGGTCCGCCTCGTCCAGGGCGAGGATCGCGACCGAACCGGGGTGGACCTGGTAGTCACGGCGCGCGACCGAGCCGTCGGGCATGACCACGTCGTCCGTACGGACGCTGGTCTTGTTGCCCCGGAACGGCGTCGCGGTGGCGGTAATCCGCCACTCCTCGGGGGTGTCCTTGATGGCCATCGAAACTTACCTCCACACACGCCCACACAGCGGAAACCGAGGTACGGATCCCGGGAAGCCGGGATAGCCGTACCTCGGTCAACGTTATCGCCTCGGGTCCGGCGGCTACGCGTCCCGCCGCCGCTCCACCGCGGCCTTGACCAGGCCCGCGAAGAGCGGGTGCGGCCTCGTCGGACGCGACCTGAGCTCCGGGTGCGCCTGTGTGGCGACCAGGTAGGGGTGGGTCGTGCGCGGGTACTCCACGTACTCGACGAGCTTGTTGTCGGGGGACGTGCCCGAGAAGACGAGGCCCGCCTTCTTCTCCAGCTCCGCGCGGTAGGTGTTGTTGACCTCGTAGCGGTGCCGGTGGCGCTCCTCCACGTACGGCTGGTCGTCGTAGACGCCCCGCACGATCGAACCGTCCGCGAGCTTCGCCGGGTAGAGACCGAGCCGCATCGTGCCGCCCAGATCGCCGGCGCCCTCCACGTACGCGAGCTGCTCCTCCATCGTGGAGATCACCGGGTGCGCCGTCGCGGCGTCGAACTCGGTGGAGTTGGCGTCAGGGTTCTCCAGGAGGTTGCGCGCGGCCTCGATGATGATGCACTGAAGGCCCAGACAGATGCCCAGCAATGGGATCTTCTGTTCGCGTGCGTACTGGATCGCCCCGACCTTGCCGGTCACCCCCCGCTCGCCGAACCCGCCGGGGATCAGGATGCCGTCGACGTCCCCGAGCTGCCGCGCCGCGCCCGCGGGCGTCTTGCAGTCGTCCGAGGTGACCCACTTGACCTTGACCCGCGCCCGGTTGGCGAAACCGCCGGCCCGCAGCGCCTCCGTGACCGACAGATACGCGTCGGGCAGGTCGATGTACTTGCCGACGAGCGCGACCGTGACCTCGTGGTCGGGGTTGTGGACCCGGTCCAGCAGGTCGTCCCAGATGGTCCAGTCGACATCGCGGAACGGCAGGTCCAGCTTCCGTACGACGTAGGCGTCCAGGCCCTCGGTGTGCAGCACCTTCGGGATGTCGTAGATGGACTTCGCGTCGATCGCCGCGACCACGGCGGCCTCGTCCACGTCGCACATGAGCGAGATCTTGCGCTTGATGGAAAGCGGCACCTCACGGTCGGCGCGCAGCACGATCGCGTCCGGCTGGATACCGATGCTGCGCAGCGCGGCGACCGAGTGCTGCGTCGGCTTGGTCTTCAGCTCGCCGGAGGGGCCGATGTATGGGAGCAGCGAGATGTGCACGACGAAGACGTTGTCGCGGCCCACCTCGTGGCGGACCTGGCGGACGGTCTCCAGGAACGGCTGCGACTCGATGTCGCCGACCGTGCCGCCGACCTCCGTGATGACGACGTCGACGTCGTCGGTCGCCATGCGCCGGATGCGGTGCTTGATCTCGTTGGTGATGTGCGGGATGACCTGGACCGTGTCGCCGAGGTATTCGCCGCGCCGCTCCTTGGCGATGACCGTCGAGTAGACCTGGCCGGTGGTGACGTTGGCCGAGCCGTCGAGGTCGACGTCCAGGAAGCGCTCGTAGTGCCCGATGTCCAGGTCTGTCTCGGCGCCGTCGTTGGTGACGAACACCTCACCGTGCTGGAACGGGTTCATCGTGCCCGGGTCGACGTTCAGATAGGGGTCGAGCTTCTGCATGGTGACCCGCAGGCCCCGTGCCTTGAGGAGAGCCCCCAGGCTGGAGGCGGTCAGGCCCTTGCCGAGGGAGGAGGCGACGCCCCCGGTGACGAAGATGTGCTTGGTCGTCGAGGAGGTCGAGGATCGGTTCGGCATGGCCAAGACGGTGCTCCCGTGGTCGCGGTCTGAGGTGCGTGCCGGCGCCCCTGTCGGTGGATCACCGGTGAGACCGGAGGATCTGGAGGGGTCGGCCGTCGCTGCGGTTCGGGGCCCCTGAGAAGTGCTGGGGGGCCATCCGTCCACGGGCCACCAGGGTATCAGCGACGGCGGGGGGACGTTCGCGTCGGCCGCGCGGGGGCGGCGCGGCGCCCGGTCGGCGGGCCCTCGCGACGCGCGCGGGACGCGACCGCCGGCGACCCCGGAATCACCTCGTGACGAGGTGCCCGCGAAACCGGCGCGGACACCATGGCAAAGACCTTTTCCAGCCAATCCACGAAGGGTGTTTGACGGTCCGTCAACCCCTGCCCAAGATCACAAGTTGATCACCCCATGAGCCTGAATGATCAGCACACGGTCACCATGCGGTCACGTCCCGGTCACCAGGCCGTCGGCAGCCAGTTGTCGGCCCGTTACCGCACGTCATCGGACCTGCGACGGCTTGGGTTGTGTCACTGTCGGCCAACTCGTTCGGCTCATTTGTGTTGCCTGGACACCTGCGCGGATCTCCGAAGTGCGTCGTATCCTGCTCGGACATTCGCTGCCGAGTCCGGCCGGCAAACGGCACTACCCCCGCCCGTGTTCCCGGAAAAAGAGCTCGTCAACGACCCTTGACCGCAGTAATCGCCCCCCGGGGCGAACGTGGCCGTTCGACTGGAGATGCACGTGGCCGGGCGCATCGAGGATTACGCACTCATCGGAGACATGCAGACCGCCGCCCTGGTCTGCCGGGACGGCACAGTCGACTGGCTGTGCCTGCCCCGCTTCGATTCGCAGGCCGTGTTCGCGGCTCTGCTGGGGACCGACGAACACGGTTTCTGGCGGCTCGGACCGGCCTCCCCCGCGGGGGCCGAGCCCCCGCGGGCCGATCGGCGCCGCTATGTGGGCGACTCCCTGATCCTGGAATCGGAGTGGGACACGCCGCGCGGCACGGTCAGAGTGACCGATTTCATGCCACCGCGTGACGGCGCGCCACAGGTGATCCGGATCGTGGAAGGTGTAAGCGGCCGGGTGCCGATGCGCTCCGCGCTGCGGATGCGTTTCAGCTACGGCCGGGTGGTGCCCTGGGTGCACCAGGTGGACAACCGCACCGTGGCCGTCGCCGGGCCGGACTCGATCTGGCTCGACACCGAGGCGGACACGTACGGCAAGAACCTGACGACGTACTCCGACTTCACCGTGGCCCCCGGCGACCGCGTCACGTTCACCATCAGCTGGCAGCCCTCGCACCGGCAGCCGCCCGCGCTGCCGGACCCCGAGGGATCGCTGGAGGCGACCTCGGACTTCTGGCGGGAGTGGGTCGAGCACTGTACGTACCACGGCCCCTACCGCGAGGCAGTCGTCCGCTCGCTGATCACGCTCAAGGCCCTGACGTACGCGCCGACCGGCGGCATCGTCGCCGCGCCCACGACCTCGTTGCCCGAGGAGATCGGGGGCGTACGGAACTGGGACTACCGCTACACCTGGCTGCGTGACGCCGCCATCACCCTGTCCTCCCTGCTGCGCACCGGCTACCGCGAGGAGGCCCGCGCCTGGCGCGAGTGGCTGCTGCGGGCCGTCGCGGGCGACCCCGAGAATCTCCAGATCATGTACGGGATCGCGGGCGAGCGTGAGCTGGGCGAGGCGGAGCTGGACTGGCTGCCCGGCTACGAGGGATCGGGCCCGGTCCGGGTCGGCAACGGCGCTGCACACCAGCTCCAGCTCGACGTGTACGGCGAGGTCACCGAGGCCCTGCACCTGGCGCATATGACGGGCCTGGCCCGCAACGACTACGCCTCGCTGCTCCAGCTCAAGCTGATCGAGTATCTGGAGACGCACTGGGACCAGCCCGACGAGGGCATCTGGGAGGTGCGCGGGCCGCGCCGCCACTTCGTGCACTCGAAGGTGATGGCGTGGGTCGCGGTCGACCGGACGATCAAGCTGATCGAGTCCGGCGACGCCGACGGCCCGCTGGAGCGCTGGCGCGAGATGCGCGACGACATCCACCACGACGTGTGTGAGAAGGGTTACGACAAGGAGCGCAACACCTTCACACAGTCCTACGGCTCCAAGGAACTGGACGCCTCGCTGCTGCTGATCCCGCAGATGGGCTTCCTGCCGCCGGACGACAAGCGCGTCATCGGCACCATCGAGGCGATCCAGCGCGAGCTCTCCACGGAGGACGGTTTCGTCCTGCGCTACCCGACCGCGGGCGACGACGCCGGCGTGGACGGTCTGGAGGGCGACGAAGGCGCGTTCCTGGCCTGCTCGTTCTGGCTGGCCGACGACCTCGCGATGATCGGCCGGGTCGACGAGGCCCGCAAGCTCTTCGAGAAGCTGCTGGCGCTCCGTAACGACCTCGGCCTGCTCGCCGAGGAGTGGGACCCGAAGCTCCAGCGCCAGGTCGGCAACTTCCCGCAGGCGTTCAGCCATGTCCCGCTGATCGACACGGCGCTGCGCCTGACGGCTTCGGGAGCGTACGGCGGCTGACGCCGGGAGGCGGCCCACGGCCCGCGGGTCCGGAGACGGACATGGACGCGCGGGCCGGGTAGCGTCCGGCCCCATGGACGATCAGGGCGGAATCACCGTGCGGCGGGCTCTGGAGCTGCCGGGGCTCCGCGCCGGGCTCCCGGAGGTCGTCGCGGGGGCGGACCGGCTGCACCGCACCGTGCGCTGGGTGCACGCGGGCGAGGTGCCCAACATCGCGTCGCTGCTCAAGGGCGGCGAGCTGCTGCTCACGACCGGCATCGGTCTTGGCTCCCGCCCCGCCGAGCAGCGCGTCTTCGTGCGCGGGCTCGCCGATCGCGGGATCGCCGCGCTGGTGGTGGAGCTGGGACCGCGGTTCGGGCGGCTGCCCGCAGCCGTCGTGGACGCGGCGCGGGCGGCCGGACTCCCGCTGGTGCAGCTGCACCGCGAGGTGCCGTTCGTCTCGGTGACCGAGGAGGTCCACACCGAGATCGTCAACGGTCATTACGCGCTGCTGCGGCAGGCCGACGAGGTCCACCGGCGGTGCACGGACGCGCTGCTCGACGGGGGCGGTGTGCCCCAGGTGCTGCGTATCCTCGCCGACTTCGCGGGCAACCCGGTCTTCCTGGAGACCGCCGAAGGGCAGTTGCTGTACGCGGCGGCCGGTGCGGCGGGGGCCCCGACGGCCGCGGAGCCGCTCCAGGTCTGGGAGGGGCTGCGGGCGCGGCGGGCCGACCGTGAGGCGGGGCCGCCCGCAGGCACGGTGCTGGTGGACGTACCCGGTGGCGGGCACGGGGCCGGTTCCGTACGGGCCCGGCTCGTACTGCCCCCGGTGGCGGCCCCGTTGCTGCCGGTGCACCGGATGGCGGCCGAGCGGGCGGCGGGCATCCTGGCGGTGGTCCTGATGCAGGCGCGCCAGGAGGACGAGCTGGCCGCGCGCGGCCGGGGCGATTTCCTCACCGATCTGGCGGAGGGCCGTGTCACGGCGGACGCCGCGCCCGCGCAGGCCGCGGTGCTGGGATTCCGGCCGGGCGAGGGGCCGTTGCTGCCGGTGGTGATGCGGCTGGGCCCCGGGCCCGCTCCGTCGGGCAACTGGGCGCCGCTGGCACGGGCCGTACTGGAGGAGCTGGGGATTCTCGGGGTGCCGGTGCTGCTGGGCGTACGTCCCGTGGAGGGCCGGATCCCGCTGCTGATCGGGCTGCGCGCCGAGTCCGAACGCGCGGCGGTGGCCGACCGGGTGGCCGGGGCGCTGCGGGCGGGCGTGGCACGGGCCGGACTTGAGCGTCCCGGCGGACCCCGGCCCGTGGTGGTCGTCGGGGTCCCCGGTGGCTGGGCGGTGGCGGGCGCGGGCCTGCGCCACGCGGCGGAGACCGCGGCGGCGGCCGGGGGTCTGCCGGAGCGGCCGTGGCACGACGCCAGGCGGCTGGACATCGATCTGCTGCTGTGGCGGCTGCGGGACGATCCCGACCTGTCGGCGTTCGTGGACCGCGCGATCGGCCCGCTGCTCGCCCATGACCGCACGTCCCGCGCCCCGTTGCTGCCGACGCTGGCGACGTTCCTGGACCACGCGGGCCGCAAGGCGGAGACGGCGCGCGAACTGCATCTGAACCGGCAGACCCTCTACAACCGGCTGGCCCGTATCTCCGAACTGCTCGGCACGGATCTGGACGATCCGCAGACGGTGCTGGCCCTGAGTCTGGCGCTGCGGGCGCGGCGCCACACGCGCTGAGCGAGAAGCGAGTGACCCGGACTTGCGTCACCTCGGCGGCGACTGCGCCAACTCGTCATAGACGCTGAGGACTTGGGCGATCGTGTGGTCCTCCGTCGGCCACGTCGCCGCGCGGACCGGCCCGGCCGCCGCGAGTTCGGCCCGCCGTCCGGGGTCGGCCAGCAGCCGGTTCACCGTGTCCGCGAGAGCGGCGGCGTCACCGTACGGGACCAACTCCGCCGCGTCGCCCACGAGTTCGGGTACGGCGCCGACCGCGGTGGCGACCAGGGGGACGCCGAGCCGCAGCGCCTCCTGGGCCAGCAGCGAGCGGGCCTCCCAGCGGCTGGGCAGGAGCGCGATGTCGGCGGCGGCGAGGAGCCGGCTCACGTCGTCGCGCCGGCCGACGAGGCTGACGGGCAGGCCCTCGTTGTCGATCCGCCCCTGGAGCAGGGCCCGTTCGGGGCCCTCACCCGCGATGACCAGCAGCGGTACGGGATCGAGACCGCGCCAGGTCCGCGCCGCGTCCAGCAGGGTGCCGTAACCCCGTCCCGGTACGAGGCTGCCGACCGCCATCAGCAACGGCCGCCCCATCGCGCCCAGTTCGGCGCGGGCCTTGTCGTCCGCGTCGTATCCCTCGTCCTCGCCGCGTGCCGGGGCCCCGCGCGGGGCCGGGACCGCGACCGGCGCGAGGCGCGCGTCACGGGCGCCGCGCTCGCGGGCCCGGTCGACCAGCTCGGACGAGGCGCCGAGGACAACTGCCGCCGCCCTGACGGCTCTTCGCTCAAGAAGCCGGAGCAGATGGCCGCGCGGCCCGTCGGCGTGTACGCGGGTGTGCCAGGTGACGACGAGCGGCACGCGCCGGCCACCGAGGGCGACCGCCGCGCGTACGGCGGCGTGCAGTCCGTGCGCGTGCACCACGTCGGCGGTGGCGCAGACGGCCCGAAGTGCCCCGAGCGAGACGGGGTCCCCGCGCCGGGCCACCGGCACATGGTCGGCGCCACAGCCCCGGAAGTCGTAGATCGCTTCCAGAGAGTCCGGCGCACAGACCGTGACACGCACACCACGGGCGACGAGTCCGGCCGCCAGCGATCTGACATGCGCGCTGCTGCCCGCACTGCCACCGCCGAGGACCTGGACCGTACGCAGCTGTGTCACGTGGTCAAGGCTCCTGTTTTCCGGTGGTGTGTGCCGTCCCCAAGGATGCCAGCCGGTACGGACCTTCCGGCACCGAGGGGGCGCGGCGGGTGTGTCGATCGGTGCGACTACCCGCCCGATATCACTCACATGAGTGACGTCAGGGCGCGCCCCACTTACGGTACCGGCCGGAGCGCGGAGGCCGTACGCCGCCCGTGCGGCCCGCCACCGAGGCCGACGCCGGCGCGGCTCGCGCTACGCGTCCGCGCGGGCCGTCGCCAGCAGTTCCTCCGCGTGGGCGCGGGCCGTCTCCGAGTCCTCCTGGCCGGCCAGCATCCGGGACAACTCCCGTACCCGGTCCTCGCCTTCGAGAGCCGTGACACCGGAGCGGGTCACCGAGCCGTCGTTCGTCTTCTCCACCAGCAGCTGCCGGTCGGCGAACGCCGCGACCTGCGGCAGATGCGTGACGACCACCACCTGCGCGGACTTGGCGAGCTTCGCGAGTCGGCGGCCGACCTCGACCGCGGCCTTGCCGCCGACGCCCGCGTCCACCTCGTCGAAGAGATACGTCGGCACCGGATCGGACCCGGCGAAGACGACCTCGACCGCGAGCATGACGCGCGAGAGCTCACCGCCGGACGCGCCCTTGGCGATCGGCCGCGGCTGGGCGCCGGGGTGCGGGGCCAGCAGCAGTTCGACCTCGTCGGCGCCGGACGAGCCGTAGGCCACCGGCCGGCCGGCCACCTCGACACCGTCCGGGTCCTCGGTCTGCCGTACGTCGAACGAGACGCGCGCGTGCGGCATCGCGAGTGAGGCGAGTTCGCCGGTGACGGCTTCCGCGAAGCGCGCCGCCGCCTCCGTCCGGGCGTCGGTCAACGCCTGTGCCAGGACGGACAGTTCACCCAGCAGAGTGGCGTGCTCGGCCGTCAGCTCGCCGATCCGCTCGTCGTCGCCTTCGAGTTCGGTCAGCCGCGCCGCGTTCTCCTGTGCCCAGGCGAGGACTCCGGTGATGTCCTGGCCGTACTTGCGCGTCAGCCCGGTGAGCGCGGCCCGCCGCTCCTCGACCACCGCGAGGCGCAGCGGGTCGGAGTCCAAGTTGTCGGCGTAACCCGCGAGTTCACCGGCGACGTCCGCCAGCAGGATCGCGATCTCGCCCATCCGCTCGGCGAGTACGGCGAGAGCGGGGTCGTGGGACCGTACGGCGTCCAGGGCCCGTCCCGCGCCGCCCACGAGCGTCGTGGCGTCGCCGCCCTCCGACGGGTCCTCGGGGTCACCGGCGAGCGCCGCGTGCGCGAGGGCCGCCGCGGACGCCAGCGCCTCGGCGTGGCCGAGCCGTTCGGCCTCGGCGGCCAGTTCGGTGTCCTCGCCCGGCAGGGGCTCGACGGCGGCGATCTCGTTCAGGCCGAAGCGCAGCAGGTCGGCCTCCTGCGCGCGCTCGCGGGCGCGGGTGGTCAGCTCCTCCAGCTCGGCGGCGACGGTCCGCAGCCGCCGGTAGGCCTCGGTGTACTTGGCGAGCGGGGCCGCGACCGCGTCCCCCGCGTACCGGTCGAGCGCCTGCCGCTGCCGAGCGGGCCGCAGCAGACCCTGCTGGTCGGTCTGGCCGTGTACGGCGACGAGGTCGTCCGCCAGCTCGGCCAGCACGCCCACCGGCACGGAACGTCCGCCGATGTGGGCGCGTGAGCGCCCCTCGGCCGACACGGTCCGGCTGATCAGCAGCGCGCCGTCGTCGAGCTCGGCGCCCGCCTCCTCCGCCCGCAGGGCGGCCGGGGCGTCGGCGGACATGGTGAGCCGCCCCTCCACCACCGCGGCCTTGGTACCGATCCGCACCAGCGCCGGGTCGGCGCGACCGCCGAGCAGCAGCGCCAGACTCGTGACGACCATGGTCTTGCCCGCGCCTGTCTCGCCGGTCACCGCGGTGAACCCCGGCGACAGCTCGACAACCGCGTCGTCGATGACCCCGAGCGACCGTATCCGCATCTCCTCCAACACGGACACGACCTTACGAGGTCCGAAGCCCCGTGTGCGACGGCCCCCGCCCTCCGGTTCGATCCCGGAGGCGCTCGCGGGGGCGCGATCCGCTCATCTCGCGCCCCGTGACGACATGGCGGCACGACGACGTGGCGGTGTGTGACGGCGGAAGCGGTATACGGATTTGGCGACACGGCGACGCCCGGCGGACATGGTCTTGGTCCGGTCCGCCGGGCAGTGCTCAGTGCGGCGCCCCGCGCCACCCCGCCACCGGGAGGGCGAACTTCGCCACCAGCCGGTCGGTGAAGGACGCCTGGTGCAGGCGTGCCAGCCGTACGGGGACCGCACCGCGCCGTACCTCCACCCGGGCACCCGCCGGCAGCTCCACCGTCCTGCGGCCGTCGCACCACAGCACCCCGTGCGGCGTGTGCGGCTGCACCTCCACGGCGAGCACCGACTTGGGCGACGTCACCAGCGGCTTGGCGAACAGCGCGTGCGCGCTGATCGGCACCATCAGCAGCGCCTCCACCTCGGGCCACACCACAGGACCGCCGGCCGAGAAGGCGTACGCCGTCGAACCGGTCGGGGTCGCGCACACGATGCCGTCGCAGCCGAAGCCGGTCACCGGCCGCCCGTCGATCTCCAGGACGACTTCGAGCATCCGCTCGGGCGACACCTTCTGCACGGCCGCCTCGTTGAGCGCCCAGTCCTCGTACACGACCGTGCCGTTGCTGTGCACGAGGACGTCGATGGTCATCCGTTCCTCGACCTCGTACGCGCGGGTCACGACCCGGTCCACGACCTTGTCGAGGTCGTCGCGCTCCGCCTCCGCGAGGAAGCCGACCCGGCCCAGGTTGACGCCGAGCATCGGCACACCCGAGCTGCGCGCGAAGGACGCGCCGCGCAGCAGCGTGCCGTCGCCCCCGAGCACGATCAGCAGTTCACAGCCGTTCAGCGCGCCGGACGCGTCTTCCGGGACGGTCTCGACGGCCGACGGAAGCGGCAGGTCGGCCGCCTCGGCGGCCAGCACCCGTACACCGAGGCCGTTGCGCAGCAGTCCCTGCACGACCAGTTCGGCGCTGCGGATCGCGGCGGGCCTGCCGGTGTGGGCCAGCAGGAAGACCGTGCGTCGTTCCGCACCGGTCCGCTCGGTCTGTTCTGCGTTCGTCGTCAACGGGGTCCCTCCGCCACAGCACGGTCGACATCGGCCGGGTCGACATCGGGCGCCCCGGCGGTGAGCCACAGGAAGTATTCGACGTTCCCGGCGGGTCCGGGCAGCGGGCTCGCGGTGACGCCACGTGTCCCGAGGCCGAGTTCCGCCGCTTTGCGCGCCACTGTCCGTACGGCCTCGGCCCGCAGCTGCGGGCTGCGCACGACGCCGCCGCTGCCGAGGCGTTCCTTGCCCACCTCGAACTGCGGCTTGACCATCAGGACCAGGTCCGCGTCGGGCGCGGCGCACCGCGCCAGCGCCGGCAGCACCAGGCCCAGCGGAATGAACGACAGATCACCCACGATCAGGTCCACCGGCTCTCCTTCGATGATCTCCAGCGTCAACTCACGTACGTTCGTACGGTCCTTGACGGTGACGCGTTCATCGCTCCGCAGAGACCAGGCGAGTTGCCCGTATCCGACGTCCACCGCGACGACCTCCCGGGCCCCCGACCGCAGAAGCACATCGGTGAAGCCGCCGGTCGACGCTCCCGCGTCCAGCGCCCTGCGCCCCTCGACCCGCAGGCCCTGGGGTACGAAGGCGGCGAAGGCGCCCGCGAGTTTGTGCCCGCCGCGCGAGACGTAACCGGGGTCGTCGGCGTCATGGGCGTGGTCCACGGCGGCGCTCTTCTCGACCTGGGTGGCCGGCTTGGTCGCGGTGGCGCCGGCGACGGTCACCCGTCCCGCGGCGATCAGTTGGGTCGCGTGCTCACGGGAGCGCGCGAGTTTGCGGCGTACCAGCTCGGCGTCGAGGCGTTGGCGTGCCACTCCTGCCACGTTCGGTTCAGCTCCTGTGGTCGTACGGCTGCGCGGGGCCGGGCCGGGGGGCGGCCTGGCCTGGTCCGGGACGTACGTCGAGCGCGGTGAGCGCGTCGCGCAGGCCCCGGTGCACATCCTCGTACACGTCGAGGTGACCGTCCGCCGGGAGGTGGTCCGCGTCGCCGAGTCTGGCCAGATTCTCGTCCACCTCGGGATTGCCGGTGGGGACCCGCTCTATGCCGAGAGGTGAGGGGGCCGCGGGGTCGTGGGCCGGGGCGGGGGGCTCGGGCTCGGTCCTGGGCTGCGGCTCCGGCTCGGGGGGAGGGGAGGCCCGCTGCTCGTCGGCCGGGCCCGCCGTCTCGTCGCTCATGCCCAGACGCTACCGCGAAGCCCTGGGGTACCGTCGATCACGATGGCGACGAAGGAGGAGTGCCGCAGCGCACTCGAAAAGCTCTCGGACAACATGGCGCGGGCGGACCACGGGATCCGCGGGGCGGCCGGTTTCGACCGCTCGCTGAGCTGCCACATAACGGACCTCGACGCGACCTTCACCGGCCGGATCGAGGAGGGCCGGATCGAGGTGCTGGACACCCACGAGGGCCCGCCGCGTGAGAAGGCGCAGATCAGGCTCGCGATGGCGGGCGACGATCTGGTGGCCATGGTTGACGGCGAGTTGAACTTCGCCAAGGCGTGGGGCTCGGGGCGGGTCAGACTCGAAGCGGGTTTCCGCGATCTGCTGCGGCTGCGTTCGCTGCTCTGAACCAGCCGCCGCCCGGTGCGCGCGGCGGGCGGCGCGTACAGCTCACTTGGACAGTCCCACCGGCACGGTGTGCCGCGCCCTGCGCGCGGCGGGGACGACCAGCGGGGTGCCCGTCTCCGGGTCGTCGATGACCTGGCAGCGGAGCCCGAAGACCCGCTCGACCAGCTCCGCGGTCACGACCTCGGCCGGCGGCCCCTCGGCGTAGATCTCGCCCTCACGCATCGCGATGAGGTGCGTGGCGTAGCGGGCGGCGTGGTTGAGGTCGTGCAGGACGGCGACGAGCGTACGGCCCTGGGTCTCGTGCAGATCGGCACAGAGGTCGAGGACATCGATCTGGTACTGGATGTCCAGGAATGTCGTGGGCTCGTCCAGGAGCAGGAGCGGGGTCTGCTGGGCGAGCGCCATGGCGATCCAGACCCGCTGCCGCTGACCGCCGGACAGTTCGTCGACATAGCGATCCGCCAGTTCACCGATGCCGGTGGACGCCATCGACTCCTCGACTATTCGTTCGTCCTGCCTGGACCACTGGCGCAGGAGCGCCTGGTGCGGATAGCGCCCCCGGGCGACCAGGTCGGCGACGGTGATGCCGTCCGGCGCGGTGGACGACTGCGGCAGCAGCCCCAGCGTCCGCGCGACCTTCTTGGCGGGCATGGAGTGGATCGCTGCGCCGTCGAGCAGGACACGGCCCTCGGACGGCTTGAGCATCCGGGACAGGGCGCGCAACAGGGTCGACTTGCCGCAGGCGTTGGGGCCGACGATCACGGTGAACGAGTTGTCGGGGATCTCGACCGACAGATCGCGGGCGATGACCCGCTGGTCGTAGCCGAGGGTCACCGTTTCCGCCGTGAGGCGCTGCATGGTCGTACTCCTGGGGGTGAGAAGACTCGGGGAAACGCTCGGGGCGGGAGCGGGAACGGGAACGGGGACTCGAACGGGAGCGGGGCCACGGGCCGGGACGTCGGCGCTCATATACGGCCCGCTCTGCGCTCGGTGACCAGCAGCCAGAGCAGATAGCAGCCGCCGAGCACACCGGTCACCACACCCGCCGGCAGCTGACGGTCGCCGAACGCCGACGTCGCCGTCCAGTCGGCGACCAGCAGCAGCAGAGCTCCCATCGCCGCGGCGGGGCCGAGGTTGGGTCCTGGCGCGCGCGTCAGCCGGCGCGCGAGCTGCGGCGCGCTGAGGGCGACGAAGGTGATGGGGCCGGCCGCGGCTGTCGCCACGGAGACGAGCAGTACGGCCGCGGCCATCAGCACGATCCGTGTGCGCTCCACCCGTACACCGAGCGCGTACGCGGCGTCGTCACCCATCTCCATCATGCGCAACGGCCGTCCGTACACGAGCGCCAGAGGGATGAGTACGGCGCAGACGGCGAGCAGCGGCCAGACCTGTGCCCAGTCCCGGCCGTCGAGCGATCCCGTCATCCACAGCACGGCGCGCGTGGCGTCGACCAGGCTGGCCTTGGTGATCAGGTAGTGGTTGACCGCCGTGAGCATGGCGGCGACACCGATACCGATGAGGACCAGCCGGTAGCCGTGCACGCCGCGCTTCCAGGCGAGCAGATAGATTCCCGCGCCCGTCAGCAGACCGCCGACGACGGCGCCGCCCGCGACGGCGGCCGAGCCGCCGTGGAGGAGGACGATCACACTCAGCGCGCCGACGGCCGCGCCCTGTCCGAAGCCGATCACGTCCGGACTGCCCAGCGGATTACGGGAGATGGACTGGAACACCGCGCCGCCGACGCCGAGCGCCGCACCCACGAGCAGGCCGACCAGGATCCTCGGCAGGCGCAGGTCCTGGACGATGAACTCCTGTGCCGCCGTGCCGTTTCCGAGCAGGGTCGCGACGACGTCACCGGGCGACATCGTGAAGTCGCCCTGTCCGATGAGGATCACGGACATCGCGCAGACGGCGGCGACGAGCAGCAGGACGACGAGGCCGGAGCGGACGTCGAGCCGCAGGGAGAGACCGCCGGTTGTGCGGATCGCACGCGTGGCGCCCCGGGCGGGGCGCGTCCGTACGGGGCTGGCCCGTACGCCGTTCCGGACGTTCACAGCTGGGCCATCCTCTTGCGCCGTACGAGCTGGATGAAGACGGGTCCGCCGACGATCGCGGTGACGATGCCGACCTGTACCTCGGCCGGCCGCGCGACGACCCGCCCGATCACATCGGCGCCCAGCAGCAGCACGGGCGAGAGCACGGCGGCGTACGGCAGGATCCACCGCAGGTCCGGCCCGGTGATGGTCCGTACGAGATGCGGCACCATCAGCCCGACGAACACGATCGGTCCGCAGGCCGCGGTCGCCGCGCCGCACAGCAGCGTGACGCAGACCATGGCGAGGACGCGGGTACGGGTCAGATGGGCGCCCAGTGACCTCGCCGTGTCGTCGCCCATCTCCAGCGCGTTCAGCGGCCGGGCGATCAGCAGCGCGAGCAGGATGCCGACGGCGATGAAGGGCCACACCTTGCCGACTGTCGACATGTCGGCCGACGCCAGGGACCCCACGGTCCAGAAGCGCAGTCGGTCGAGGGCCGCCGAGTCCAGCAGCTGCACGGCGTTGACATAGCCGTAGAGCGCCGCAGCGGCGGCGGTGCCGGCGAGGGCGAGCCGTACGGGGGTTGCGCTGCGGCTGCCGCCGAGCGCGTACACGACCACGGAGACGATCGCGGCGCCCGCGAACGCGAACCACACGTACCCGCCGATGGAGGTGACGCCGAAGAAGCTGATGGCCGAGACCACCGCGGCGGCTGCTCCGGCGTTCACGCCCAGCAGTCCCGGTTCGGCGAGGGGGTTACGGGTGAGCGCCTGCATCACCGCGCCGGCGAGCCCGAGCGCGGCGCCGACCAGCAGCCCGAGCAGCGTGCGGGGCAGCCGGACGTCGACGACGATCACGTCGTTGCCGGTGCCGGAGTCGTGGAACAGACCGTGCCATACATCGCCGAGCGGGATCGACTTGGCACCGACGGCGATACCGGCGGCGCAGACGAGCAGCAGGACTCCGACGGACACCAGCAGCCCGGCGGCGCGCAGCGTACGGCGCTTACGGGTCACGGTGAGCGGTACGGGCTCCGCGCTCACTTCGGATTCGGGGGGACTGTCGACCAACACGAGGGTTAGGTTAGCCTACCCTCATACTTGATCCTCAAGAGGGAAGCACCGAGGAAACGCCGCGATGAACAGCCCCCTTCCGGTTCTCACCCGCCGTTCGCTGCTCACCGGAGCCGGCGCGCACGAGGTGGCGCCGGGCTCCGACGAGGGCCCGGCCACCCGCTGGGCGCTGAACGCCGGGCCCGGCGACCGGGTCGGGGTGCTCGCCCCGATCCACGAGGAGAACGTGGCGTACGACTTCCGCCCGCCGGACGGCGCCGACTGGATCCTGCTGACCGGCGACGAGTCCGCGCTGCCCGCGGTCGCCGGCATCCTGGAATCCCTGCCGCCGGGCACCCCCGCGCACGTGTGGATCGCGCTCCGGCACGCCTCCGACCGGTGGGAGCTGTCCACCAAGGCCGACGCGCACCTCACCTGGCTCGTACGGGACGAGTCCGCGCCCGCCACCGAGGAGGCGATCCGCGCGGCCGACCTGCCGGACGGCACGCCGTACGCGTGGCTCGCGGGCGAGTCGGCGACCGTCAAGGCCGTACGCCGACACCTCGTCGGCGAACGCGGCTTCGACCGCGCGACGGTGAAGTTCACGGGCTACTGGCGGCGCGGCACCTCCGAGGACGAACTGCTGCGCTCGGGCGAGGACGCGTAGGCACCCCGCCCTCACGAAGCCGGGTCCGGCTACAGCCCGAGCTTCGCCAGCGGCTTGCCCCCGTCCAGGGCGCACGAACCGTCCCCGGCGTGTGTCCAGGCCGCGGCGCACAGCGCCCGCAGCCCGTCCATGGCCGCGCCGTCGCCGTCGCCGTCGCCGTCGAGCACCAGCGCCTCGTCCCGTACGGCGGCGGTCCACCCGCCGCAGACGAACTCGCCGTCCCGGACCACCACTTCGGGCTGCCCGGTCAGCAACCCGCGCAGATCCGCGTCCACATACGTCGGCCGGTGCCTCGGTTCGGCGGCCAGCAACTGCGCCCCGTCCGTCACCCCGGTCAGCACGAGCAGCGAGTCCACATCACCGTTGAACGCGCCCTCGATGTCGGTGTCCAGCCGGTCCCCCACGACGATCGGCCGCTTGGCCCCCGTACGCAGCACCGTCTCCCGGTGCATAGGCGGCAGCGGCTTGCCCGCGACCTGCGGCTCGGCGCCCGTGGCGATCCGTACCACCTCGACGGCCGCCCCGTTGCCCGGCGCGATCCCCCGCGCACTCGGAATGGTCAGGTCGGTGTTGGACGCGAACCACGGCACCCCACGCGCGATCGCGTACCCGGCCTCGGCGAACCGCCCCCACGCCAGCTCCGGCCCGCCGTACCCCTGCGCCACGGCCGCCGGATCGTCGTCGGCCGACTCCACCGGCTCAAGTCCCCGCTCCCGCAGGGCGACCCGCAGACCCTCGCCGCCGATGACCAGCACCCGCGCACCGGCCGGCACCTGCTCGGAGATCAGCCGCGCCACCGCCTGCGCCGACGTGATCACCTCGGTGGGCTCGGCGGGCACCCCCAGCTCCGTCAGATGCGCGGCGACGGCGTCCGGGGTCCGCAGCGCGTTGTTGGTGACGTACGCCAGACGCATGCCGCCGTCCCGGGCCGTGACCAGCGAGTCGACGGCGTGGTCGATGGCCTCGCCGCCCGCGTACACCACTCCGTCGAGGTCCAGCAGAGCCGTGTCGTACGCCTCGTGGAGCGCCGTCGCGCTGCCGTCGGGCCTGGTCCTGCTCGGCTGACTCATCAGTCTCCCGTTTCCTCTTCCGCCCCATGACCGGACGTCGTCCCCCGATCATCGCTCATGCCCGAGCACGCATACGATGCCCTGATGAACACCACAGGGTCGGCAGGGAAAGGTCTCCGTCTGATCCCGTTCCGCGGACTGCGCTACGTCCCCGAACGGGTGGGCAGCCTCGCCGCGGTGACCTCGCCGCCGTACGACGTCGTGGTACGGCCCGACGGACTGCACCACCTGGAGTCGGCCGACCCGCACAACATCGTCCGGCTGATCCTGCCCCAGGCCGCGACCGCCGCCGACCGGCACCGCCAGGCTGCGGAGACACTCCGGCGCTGGCTCGCGGAAGGCGTCCTCGCCCCGGACGCGGAACCGGCGCTGTACGTGTACGAGCAGCGCAACGGTGACCTGCTCCAGCGCGGCGTCATCGGGGCCCTGGCCCTGTCCACGCCCGACGAGGGTGTCGTGCTGCCGCACGAGGACGTCATGCCGGACATCGTCGAGGACCGGGCGGCCCTGATGCGGGAGACCGCCACCAATCTGGAGCCGCTGCTCCTCACGTACCGCGGTGAGGGCAGCGCGACCGGCACGACCGCCGTCATCGAACGGGCCGTGCGACGGAAGCCGCTGCTGTCCACCACAACGGAGGACGGCTTCAGCCACCGCCTCTGGTCGGTCACCGATCCCGCCGAACTGGCGGAGATCAACAAGGATCTGGCGGACCGTCAGGCGCTCATCGCCGACGGCCACCACCGGTGGGCGACCTATCTGCGGCTGCGAGAGGAGCACCCGCCGTCCGCCGCCGGCCCCTGGGCGTACGGCCTGGTCCTGCTGGTCGACACCGCGCGGTATCCCCTCCAGGTCCGCGCGATCCACCGGCTGCTGCACCGGCTGCCGGTCGCGGACGCGCTGGCGGCGCTGCGGAGCGTGCCGGGTTCGCCGGGCGCCTTCCGGGTCCGCACGCTCGACGGGAAGCTGCCGGAAGCCCTGGAGGCCCTCGCCGAAGCGGTCACCGGGGGCGGGGCAGGAGACGGGCCCCGGAACGCCTTTCTGCTGGCGGGCGACGGCCGCTTCCATCTGGTCGACCGCCCCGACGCGGCGCTCCTCGCCCGTACGGTGCCGGCCGGCCGCCCGGCGGAGTGGCGCGCCCTGGACGCGACCGTGCTGCACTTCACTCTGCTCGACCACATCTGGAAGATCCCGGACGCGCCCGATCACATCTCGTACATCCACGACACACAAGCCGTCGTCGACCAGGCGGAACGCCACGGCAGTACGGCGGTCCTGCTGCACCCGGTGCGCGAAGAGGTCGTACGGGAGCTGGCCCGCCAGGCGGTCACGATGCCGCGCAAGTCGACCTCGTTCGGACCGAAGCCGGCGACGGGCCTGGTGCTGAGGAGCCTCGTGGACGGCTGACAAAGAGGACACAGAGAGGGCGGCAATCCCGGTGGGAATGCCGCCCTCTGTTCATGGTGCGGTGATCGTCGGATCAGGACTCGTCGCTGTCGGGCTCCGGCTCGATGTCATCGTCATCGTCGTCGTCCACATCGACGAACTGGACGCCGTCCAGAGCCGCCAGACGGTCCGAGGCATCGGTGGCACCGTCCTTGTCGGCCTCAAGCGCCTTGCCGAACCACTCACGCGCCTCGTCCTCGCGCCCGGCCGACAACAACGCGTCGGCGTACGCGTAACGCAGGCGCGCGGACCACGGCTGTACGGAGTTCGAGCCCAGCTCGGGACCCTGCAACGTCACGATGGCGGCGTCGATCTGGCCCATGTCCCGGCGAGCGCCGGCGGCGACCAGCCGCATCTCGACCTGCCCCGCCTTGTCGAGCTTCAGCACCTCGGGCTCACCGGCCATGGTCAGGGCCCGCTCGGGGCGGCCCAGACCGCGCTCGCAGTCCGCCATCACGGGCCACAGGTCGACGTTCCCCGTCATCCGCCGCGCCGCCCGGAACTCGGCCAGGGCCTCGCCGTACTTCTGCGTCGCGTACGCGGCGAAGCCGGCGGCCTCCCGTACGGCGGCGACCCTGGAGGCGAGCCGCAGCGCCACGCGCGAGTAGGCGTAAGCCTGGTCGGGGTCCTCGTCGATGAGGTTGGCGACCATGACGAGGTTCTTGGCGACGTCTTCGGCGAGTGTCTTGGGCAGGCTCATGAGCTCCTGCCGCACAGCCTTGTCGATCTCCTCGCCGGTGACGTCCTCCGGGATCGGCAGCCGCTTGATGGGCTCCCTGTCCCGGTCGCGCTCCCGGTCGTCACGACGCCCGTAACCCCCGCGATCGTCCCGCTCGTCCCGCCCCCGGTACCCGCCACGCTCGCGGTCGTCACGTCGGCCGTAGCCGCCGCCACCACTGGGGCGACCACCGCTGCTGGGCCTTCCGCCGCGGTTGTCGTCGCGATCCCGACGGGGACCACTGGGCCGGTCGTCACGACGGAACGAGGGACGCTCATCACGCCCGCCCCGGTCGTCACGACGGGGGCCACTGGGACGCTCGTCGCGCCCGCGAAATCCACCACCAGTGGCGGGGCGGCCCCCGCCACCGGCCGGACGACCGCCACGGTCACCACGGTCGTCATCACGACGCGGACGACTGGGACGCTCGTCCCGTCCGCGGAATCCACCGCCGGTGGGACGGCCACCACCAGTGGGACGCCCGCCACCGGTAGGGCGACCCCCTCCTGCGGGACGGCCACCGCCGGTGGGACGGCCAGCCCCGGTGGGGCGACCACCACTGCTGGGCCTGCCACCGCGGTCGTCGTCACGATCCCGACGCGGACCACTGGGCCGGTCGTCACGGCGGAAGGACGGACGCTCATCACGCCCACGAGCCCCACCGCCCGAACTGCCCGTGGGACGACCGCCGCTGGAAGGTCGACCACCACTACGGTTGTCGCCCCGGGTCACGTAGTCACCGACACCACCGCCCTTGCCAGCGGGACGACCGCCGCCGGAGGGACGGCCACCGCCACGATCGTCACGACCGCCACGGGAACCGCTCCGGTCACCACCACCGTCCCTACGACGTGATTCGCGCTCCGGACGGTCGTCGGGAGAGTTGGGGGACATCGGCACGGCTCCTGTCTTCGGGTACCACAGTCATTCTCACGCAGCCGGCGATCGGACGCGCTTCAAAGGGAAAGGCGAAAAACAAAAAAGACCCCTGGTCCAGCGTGAACGCTGGACCAGGGGTCCATGAAAGATTGTTCGGCGGCGTCCTACTCTCCCACAGGGTCCCCCCTGCAGTACCATCGGCGCTGAAAGGCTTAGCTTCCGGGTTCGGAATGTAACCGGGCG
>NZ_JBHXRX010000068.1:0-40349 GCF_042714995.1 Streptomyces sp. NPDC058665 | reverse complement strand
GGCCGCCTTCCGGGTGGGCCCCCCCGCCCACGGCTCTGTGTCTGTGCTGTTGTGGCGGTCCGACAGGGTCAGGCCGACTTTCGGCTGTCCCTCGGATGCACCGCGATGTTCATGGCGCCGGAGCGCAGGACCGCCAGCCGTTCGGCCAGGACCTCCTCCAACTCCTCGCGTGTGCGCCGCTCCATGAGCATGTCCCAGTGCGTACGCGCAGGCTTGCCCTTCTTCTCCTCGGGACCATCCCCGTCCACCAGGAGTGCCTGGGCGCCACACGCCTTGCACTCCCACTCCGGCGGAATTTCCGCCTCTACCGAGAACGGCATCTCAAATCGATGGCCGTTCTGGCATGCGTACTCCACCGCCTGGCGCGGGGCCAGATCGATGCCGCGGTCCGTCTCGTAGCTGGTAACCACAAGTCGCGTGCCGCGGAGAGCTCGCTCACTCATGAATCGTGCCTCCCGGGCTTGTCGCCCACAGGACAGGTGTCGCTGTCGTCGTCTTCCGGTCAACGTCCGGTCGGCGGTAAAGATTCCCGTAGCGGGTCATGCGTCGCCGTCGTGCCGCCCCTTGTTCTACCCACCAGTGCCCGGTTTGTCACATCTGGCGGTGGATGTCATCCCACGTTTTCGCTTCTGTGACATGTGGTGACGGTCCGGCTGGCAGGCCAACGGCGTACACTACCGCGCTTTCACTTCAACGTCTAAATTCGCTCCGGCACCGGGTTTCCCGCCTCGGCCACGGCCCTGCGCACCGGCACCGTCGCGAGCAGCGCGAAGCCGATCACGAAGAAGACCACCAGGGAGACAATCGCGTCCCGGTAGCTGCCGGTGGCCTGATAGGCGAGGCCGAACACCAGGGGCCCCAGCCAGCTCAGCCCGCGGTCGCTCATCTCGTACGCGGCGAAGTACTCGGCCTCCTTGCCGCGCGGCACCAGATGCGAGAAGAGCGAGCGCGACAGCGCCTGACTCCCGCCGAGCACCATGCCGATCGCGGCGGCCAGGGCGAAGAACCAGACCGGAGCCTCCGCGGGCAGGAAGTACCCGGCCGCCAGGATCACCGTCCAGACGGCGAGCGAGGCGAGGATCGTCCGTTTGGCCCCGTGGATCCGTGCCAGGCGGCCCATCCCGAGCGCGCCCACGACCGCCAGGACCTGGACCAGCAGCACGGCCGTGATCAAGGTCGTCTGGTCGAGCCCCAGCTCCTCGGAGCCGTAGATCGACGCCTGGGAGATCACCGTCTGCACGCCGTCGTTGTAGATCAGATAGGCCAGCAGGAAGGAGAGCGTGAGGGGGTGGCGGCGCATGTCCCGCAAGGTGGCCATCAGCTGGCGCCAGCCGGTGCCGAGCGCCCCTTCGCCCGCGCGGTCGCCGTCCTTCGCCACCCGCCGGTCGCGGAGCCGGCTCAGGGGCACGAGCGTGAAGGCGCCCCACCAGACACCGGCGGAGGCCAGACAGATCCGTACGGCCGTCGACTCCGAGACGCCGAAGGACTCGTGGCCCGTGTAGAGGACCAGGTTCAGTACGAGGACGAAGGCGCCCGAGGTGTAGCCGAAGGCCCAGCCGCGCGAGGACACGGCGTCGCGCTCCTCGGGCGTGGCTATCTGGGGCAGATAGGCGTTGTAGAGCGCCATCGACACCGACAGCGAGGCGTTCGCCACGATCAGCAGGACGACGCCCAGCAGATACCGGTCGCCGTCCAGGAAGAACATGCCGGCGGTGGCCCCGGCTCCTACATAGGCCGCGACGGCGAGCAGCGGCTTCTTGCGTCCCGTCCGGTCCGCCGCCGCACCGGCGAGCGGCATCAGCAGCACGGCCAGCACGATCGAGACGGAGACCGAGTACGCGAAGACCGAACCCGCCCGTACCGGGATGCCCAGCGGATGGACGAAACCGTCGGCGTCGGCGGCGGCCTTCGCGACGGATGTCAGATACGGCCCGAGGAAGACGGTGACGACGCTCGTCGAGTAGACGGAGCACGCGAAGTCGTAGAAGTACCAGCCGCGCTGCTCGCGTATTCGGCCGGTCTCGTCGTCGGTCAGGTCCGCGGTGTCGGCGGTCACCCCGCGCGCCCCCTCATTCGTCCCCGTGGGGAACATCCGAAACCGTCAGTGCCAGACCCCGCGCTCGGTGAACACCGTGCGCAGCGTCTCCAGTTGATCAGTCATGATGCCATCCACGCCGAGGTCCAGGAGCGCGTGCACGCGGTCCGCCTCGTTGACTGTCCAGACATGCACCTGGAGCCCCCGGGCGTGCGCCGTCCGTACGAAGCGTCTGTCGACCACCGGTATGCCGCTCTGGTGCCGCGGGACCTGCGCGCAGACGGCCCCCTCGCGGACCGGCGCGGGCACCCCGTACGAGCGCAGCCGCAGGCCGAGCACCCCGCGCACGCCGTACGACGTGGCCAGCCGGGGACCCGCCAGCCGGTGCGCCCGCGCGACGCGGGCCTCCGAGAAGGAGCCCACGCACACCCGGTCCCAGCTGTCCGTGCGCCCGATGAGATTGATCAGCGGGTGGAGCGCCGGCTCCGCCTTCATGTCGACATTCCAGCGGGCGTCGGGGAACTCCTCCAGAAGCTCCTCGAAGAGCGGGAGCGGTTCACCGCCGCCGACCCTGGCCCGCCGCACCTCGCTCCACGGCAGCTCGGAGATCCGGCCGCGCAGATCGGTGACCCGGTCGAGCGTCGAGTCGTGGAACGCGACGAGCCGGCCGTCGGCCGTGGTGTGCACGTCGGTCTCGAAGTAGCGGTAACCGAGCGCGGCGGCGCGCCGGAACGCGGCCGCCGTGTTCTCGATTCCGTCGGCCGCGCCGCCTCGGTGGGCGAACGGGATCGGCGACGGATGGTCCAGATAGGGATGGCGTACGGGAGTCACGGCCGCAGTATGGCCTGCCCGGGGGAACCCCCGGCGACGACCGTGCCGCCGTCCGCCGTCGGCGGGACGACGAAGACGCGCAGGAAGAACTGCGCGAGCGGCCCGATCGCCAGCGCGTAGGCGATCGTGCCGACCCCGACGGAGCCGCCGAGTACGAAGCCGGTGACGACGACGGCCACCTCTATGCCCGTCCGGACGAGCCGCACCGACCGGCCGGTGAGGCGGTGCAGCCCCGTCATCAGGCCGTCGCGGGGGCCGGGGCCGAAACTGGCGGCGATGTAGAGGCCCGTGGCCACGCCGTTGAGGACGATGCCGGCGATCAGCAGCGGGATCTGTACGGCGAGGCCGCGGCCGTCCGGTACGAGGGCCAGGGCGCCGTCCATCGCGATGCCGACCACGAAGACGTTGGAGACCGTGCCGAGGCCGGGGCGCTGGCGGATCGGGATCCACAGCAGCAGGACGACCGCGCCGACGGCGATCGAGACGACGCCCATGGTCAGCCCGGTGCGTTCGGACAGGCCCTGGTGCAGCACACCCCATGGCTCAAGCCCGAGACCGCCCCTGACCAGCAGAGCCGCGCTCACGCCGTACAGGGCGAGACCCGTGTAGAGCTGGAGGAGCCGGCGCGGGAGCCGCTTTCCACGGAGAGCGGGTGTGATGGGCAAGGTGCTGTCCTCCGAGGTGGAACGAGTGGACCGGGCTGTGCCACTCTGTGGCTGGGTGGTGAGAGTCAACCATGGCCAATTCGGGGAAGGTGGACTGGTTCCAATGACGCAGTGGACTTCGGCGGTCGGAGCGGCTCAGCTCGCGCGACAGCTCAACGCCCAGCAGTCGCGGCCCGCGGGCCCCGGCACCCGTAAACCGCCCGCCTACCGTGCCCTCGCCGACGGCGTGCGGCTGCTCGTCCTCGAAGGCCGGGTGCCGGTCGCCGCCCGCCTGCCCGCCGAACGCGAGCTGGCACTCGCCCTCTCCGTCAGCCGTACGACGGTCGCCGCCGCCTACGAGGCCCTGCGCGCCGAGGGATTCCTGGAATCACGCCGAGGTGCCGGGAGCTGGACCGCCGTACCGGCCGGGAACCCGCTGCCCGCCCGCGGCCTCGAACCGCTGCCGCCGGACTCCCTCGGCTCCATGATCGACCTCGGCTGCGCCGCACTGACAGCGCCCGAGCCGTGGCTCACCCGCGCCGTGCAGGGCGCGCTGGAGGAGCTGCCGCCGTACGCCCACACCCACGGCGACTACCCGGCGGGACTGCCCGCCCTGCGCCAGACGCTCGCCGACCGCTACACCGCGCGCGGGATCCCGACGATGCCCGAGCAGATCATGGTCACCACCGGCGCCATGGGCGCGATCGACGCGATCTGCCATCTCTTCGCCGGGCGCGGCGAGCGCGTCGCCGTCGAGTCGCCCAGCTACGCGAACATCCTCCAGCTGATGCGCGAGGCGGGCGCCCGGCTCGTCCCCGTCGCCATGGCCGAGGGGCTGGCGGGCTGGGACCTGCCGCGCTGGCGCCAGGTGCTGCGGGAGGCCGCGCCCCGGCTCGCCTATGTCGTCGCCGACTTCCACAATCCGACGGGCGCCCTGGCCACCGAGGACCAGCGCAGAGCGCTGGTCGAGGCGGCGCGTTCGGCCGGCACCGTGCTCGTCGCCGACGAGACGATGTCCGAGCTGTATCTGGACGGGGACCGGCCGGGGGAGGAACTGCCGCCGCCCGTCTGTGCCTTCGACCCCGCCGGCAGCACCGTCCTCACGGTCGGCTCCGCCAGCAAGGCCTTCTGGGCGGGCATGCGCATCGGCTGGGTACGGGCCGCGCCCGAGGTGATCCGCTCGCTGGTCTCCGCCCGCGCCTACGCCGACCTCGGCACGCCCGTGCTCGAACAGCTCGCGATCAACTGGCTGATGGGCACCGGCGGCTGGGAGCGCGCGGTCGATATCCGGCGCGCCCAGGCAGGGGAGAACCGCGACGCGCTGGTGACCGCCGTCCGCAGGGAGCTGCCGAGCTGGGAGTTCGACGTGCCGCGCGGCGGACTGACGCTCTGGGTGCGCACCGGCGGGCTGTCGGGCTCGCGGATCGCCGAGCTGGGCGAGCGGGTCGGCGTACGGGTGCCGGGCGGACCGCGCTTCGGCGTCGACGGGGCCTTCGAGGGCTACGTACGGCTGCCGTTCACCGTCGCCGGCCCTGTCGCCGACGAGGCGGCCGTGCGGCTGGCGGCGGCGGCCCGGCTAGTGGAGAGCGGCGCGCGCGGCGGCACGGACGCGCCGCGCACGTTCGTGGCCTGAGCGGCGCGCCCGCGGCCGGGGGCGGTCAGCCCTCGGCCGGTACGGCGGTGGGCATCGGCGCCGGGCTCTGGCGCTGCTGCCGTGGCTGCGGTTGCGCCTGCGCCTGGGCCGGTGGGCCGGGGTCCGGGTCCGGGGCAGGCGCCGGTTCGGGCGCCCGCGCGGCGGTGGCCGCCGTTCCGTCGGTCGCTGTGTGCCGGTCCGGCAGCAATTCCAGGACCGCACTCCGGTGCGCGTCGCTCGTGGCGTCGTCGTACGGATCGGGTGTCGCGGGGACCTGGAGCCTGAGCACCGGGCCGGTGCCGAGGCGCGCGTAACCCCGGCCGCTGGGGATCTCCGGCGTGGGGATGGTGTGCGGCGGCGCGCCGAGGACCGATTCCAGCTCCGCGCGCGTGGCGGTGCCCAGCACGACCCGGGCGCGGGTGTGCGTCCGTACGGTCTCGCTGAGCGCGTCCAGGGTCTCGAACTGTTCCGCCACGACCACCGTCACGTTCGCGGCCCTGCCGTGCCGCAGCGGCACCTGGAGCAGCTCCTGCGGATCGGGCCGTCCGTCGGCGACCGCCACATGGGCGAAGGCGCTCGGCCGGTCCAGCAGGAGCCACAGGGGCCGCTTGGTGTCCTCGGGCACGGCGTGACCGGACTGCCGGGCACGGTTGGCGGTGATCAGCCGCCGTTCCGTCTCGTTGGCGGCCCATTCGAGACCGGCCAGCGCGCCCGAGAGCCCGCGCTCCACGGCGAGAACGCCCGCACGCCCGTCGAGGCTCGCGTACTCACCGGTCCCGTTGCCCTCCACGATCACGACGTCGCCGTGCGCGAGCGCCTGGAGAGCGATCGAGCGGAGCAGGCTCGTGGTGCCGCTCCCCGGGCGCCCGACGGCGAGCAGATGGGGCTCGGTCGACCGGGCACCCGTACGCCAGAGGACCGGAGGGGCGTCACGGGTTCCGTCGCCCTCCCTGACCGGGACTGTGCGCCGGACCGCGTCGGCGTCGGTGAAGCCGAGCACGGTCTCGCCGGGGGCGGTGACGAAGCGCTGGGCGGCGATGCCGGTGGGAAGCGGGGGCAGCACGCTCATGACGAGCTCGTTGCCCTCCTCGTCCCAGTCGAAGAGGTACTCCCTGCCGCGCCCGGACTTCGCGTACATCAGATGCTCGATCCGTACGCGGGAGGAGTGCTCACCGTCCATGAAGTACGGCGGGTACGACACCCGCAGCCGGGTGAGACGCCCGTCGGCGTCGAACTCGTACTCGTCGAAGGCCTTCTCCCACTCCCCGCCGTGGGCGAAGAGCGGGTCCGGGTCCTCGGGAAGAGAGAAGTACGGCACCAGCGCCTCGTAAAGAGAGCGCAGGCGCTGAAGCTCCGCCTCGCCGGGCCCGGTCCGGGCCGGCGTACGGTCGCGGCCCTGCCAGCCGGCCACCGCCATCACCGAGATGAGGGCGAGCAGTGGTCCGTACGGGACGAGCGCGACCACGAGGACGACGGCCCCCACCAGGAACAGCGCGGGACCACGCCGGTCCTTGGGGGTGGCGGCCCATTTCCGTCGTCCCGCGCCGGCCAGCAGGCGCAGACCACGGGTGATCGTGATCAGCGGATGGAGGACGTCGGTGGCACTGTCGGCGGCCGAGCGGGCCATCACTCGGCTGCGAGCGATGTGAGCGCTGCCGCTGCTCAGAATGCGGGGGAGTGGTCGCCGGGCCACGTCTGTCTCCTGAAGGTGCGGAAGGTGCCGGGGGATGGAAGGCGGTCAGAACTTGATCCCGCCCAGGAGGCCCGCGAGGCTGGCGCCTCCGGCCGTGATGCTCGGGGCGATGGCGGTGCCCGCGAGATAGAAGCCGAAGAGCGCGCAGACGAGCGCGTGGGACGCCTTGAGTCCGTCCTTCCTGAAGAAGAGGAAGACGATGATTCCGAGCAGCACGACGCCTGACATGGACAGGATCATGAGGGGTTCTCCTGGTCGAGGGGGACAGTCACCATGAGTTGTTCCATGCTCACAGTAAGTATCTATGTGATAAAAGGTGCAAGTGAGTGAAATTCATGGAATTTCACTTGACCGGCGGACAGTGCGGTCCCGCGCGCCGCTTGCTACGGCCTCTGTCGCCCCGGAGCGTCCTACGGGGCAGTAATCTGTCGATTCACCCGTACGGCCGCGCGGTCGTGCGTCCCAGGTCAGCGGTATGAGAGGCGGTTCACCGATGAGCGAGGCCCCGGACAACGCGGCTCCGGCCGGCGCGACCGAGCAGGGCGCCGCTCCTGACGGTGCCGCTCCCGCCGGTGGGGTTCCGGACGGTGTCGTTCCCGACAGTGACGTCGTCGAACTGGCGACGAAGGTCTTCGACCTCGCGCGCCGCGGCGACACCGAGCCGCTCGCCGCCTACGTCGACGCCGGTGTCCCCGCGAACCTCACCAACGACCGGGGCGACTCCCTGGTCATGCTCGCCGCCTACCACGGCCACGCGCCCACGGTCGCGGCGCTGCTCTCACGCGGCGCCGATGCCGACCGCGCCAACGACCGCGGACAGACGCCACTGGCCGGCGCCGTCTTCAAAGGAGAGGACGCCGTGATCCGCGAGCTGCTCGGCGGCGGGGCCGATCCGGCCGCCGGAACACCATCCGCCGTGGATACAGCGCGGATGTTCGGGAAGACGGACCTGCTGGAGCTGTTCGGAGCGCGGTGAAGGTGAGGCGTCGTAAATGTGGTCGCGGTGGCGAAATGGGTGGGTCATCATGACGTCGGGCCCGGAAGGGGCCACCGACGAGAGGCAGAGGAAGATGGTCTACACCAAGCAGAAGACGACGGCCGAGCGATGTTGTCGCGCGGCCTAGGCAGCCTAGGCATCCCCACTCCCCGGTTGCGTCGACAGCTTGATGTGAGGCTCTCCCCATGTTCGATCCAGTCATAGCGCCGAGCGGCACACTGCTCGGCCTGCTGCAAAGGGGGCGCGGCGACGGCACACTGCACGCGCTGGCCGCACCCCGCGCCGAGGCGCTCAACGCCCTCAACCACTGCGTCATGAACGACCCACGCCACGACTGGCAGGTCGAGAACCGCTCCCTGTACTTCGCGCGGCTCTATCTGGACCTCCACGGAGATCTCGAACCGCTCGAACACCACCTCTTCGGTGCCGATGACCACTTCGACACCGAGGAGTCACGCACCGGACTCTCCCTCGCCGTACTGGGGCACCTCGCCTCCTACGGAAGGGACGACGCCCTGGCGCTCCTGCGCCGCTACGCCGCGTCGGGATCCAACTGGACCTGGGCGCTGGACGAGCTGGCCCTGCGCGACGACGACGCGGGTCTGCGCTCGCTCGCCCCGCGCATCCTCGCCAGATTCCCCACCACACCAGAGGGCGACGCCGAGCTGGCCACCGCCCTCCAGGGCGCCTTCGAGCCCCGGCCCTGGCGGCTGTGGGCCGACGACCCTCGCGAGGCGGTCGCCGCCCGCGTCAGGGCCGCCCGTGAACAGGGCTCCTTCGACCGATGGCAGCGGCAGCTGCGGCCGAGCGGACCGCGCCCCGGCTGGAGCGTCCAAGCCGTCTTCGAATGGGCGCAGGACGGCCTCGAACGAGGCACGACCCTGCACGTTCCCGCGGCGCGGTGCCTGACCGCCGTCGCCGGACCCGACGACCGCGCCGAGATCGTCGAGGCCGGCCGCAGCGGCCCCGACGGCGCACGCTCCGCGGCGCTGCACTATCTCGCCGAGGCCCGCGATCCCGCCGTGCTCGATCTGATCGAGACCGCGGCGGCCGACCCGTCGGAGAGCCTCGCCGGAGCCGCCGTCGCCGCCTTCGAGCGGATGTGCGGCGATGCCGCCGTCGACCGGGCGCGCGGCTGGGTGCACCGGCCCGACGCCCTCGGCGCCTCCGCGGCGGGTGTACTCGCCGCCCGGGGCGGCCCCCAGGACGCCCAACTGGTGCTCGGCGCCCTCCGGGAGGCCGTACGGTCCGACGGGCCCGACGCGCCCCGCCTGTGGACCCTCGTGGACGGCACAGGCCGGCTGGGCATCGGCTGCGCGGCGCCCGTCCTGCGCCATGTGTACCGCGAGACCGCCTCCTCACAACTGCGCGGCCGTACGGCCAGGGCGCTGGCGGTCACCGACCCCTCGTTCCCCACGGGATTCGCCGTCGAATGCCTCTGGGACTGCGAGGAGACCACCAGAGAGGTCGCCGCGCGGCACGCCGAGACCGGTGACGTACGAGTGGCCGACAGGCTGCGCCGGCTCGCGGCTGATCCGGCCGAGGAGGCCGAGGTGCAGACCGCCGTACGGAGCCGGATCGGGCCCGACGCGCCCGCCGTCTGAACCGAGCCCCGCCCGGGACGCGCCGGGCGGGGCAGCGCGTTTCCGCGCGGGTCTCACGGGCGGGTCCCGGGGTGGCAGCGGGTTCTACCGGGCAGGTATGGCCGTACGGACTCCACCAGGTGAACCGCCCGGCGCACGCCGGTTGCGATCAGGGGCGCGAACGGCCGTGAGGCCGTCGAAGTTCCGCTCAGGCCCTCGAAACACCAATGCTCACGGGACGTTTTCCACCCGGAAAGATCCACGTTGGCGGGACCACCCTCGGTACGGCGAGAACACGGGTATGCGTGTCGTCATCGTCACCGAATCCTTCCCGCCCGATGTGAACGGCGTGGCGCACTGCGCCCTCCAGACCGCCCGGCACCTCGTCGCACGCGGCCATGACCCGCTCGTCATCGCACCGGCCTCATCGGCAGCCGCTTCGGCGGCTGCCGGGGCCGCATCCCCGTCCCCCTCCGCCTCCTTCTCCCCGTCCCCGCGCACCGCCTCTCCCCGCAGGTTCGACTTCGACGCACCATGCCCCGTGGTGCGTATCCCGTCCCTTCCCCTGCCCGGCTATCCCCAGGTACGCGTCGCTCTCCCCAGCCGCCGGGTCGCCGCGACCCTCGCGGCGCACCGGGCGGACGTCGTGCACCTCGCCGGGCCGTTCGTCCTCGGTGTACGCGGGATGGCAGCCGCCGCACGGCTCGGTATCCCCGCCGTCGCCGTCTACCAGACCGATCTCGCCGGCTACGCGCGTACGTACATAAACGCGGGCGAGGCCGCCGCCTGGCGCCGGCTGCGCGCCGTGCACAGCGCGGCGGACCGCACCCTCGCCCCGTCCAGCGCCGCCATGAAGGACCTTGAGGAGCACCGTGTGCCGCGTGTCAGGCTCTGGCCGCGAGGGGTGGACACCGACAGGTTCCGTCCCGAGCTGCGAGACGACGAACTGCGTCGCCGTCTCGCCCCCAACGGCGAGATGATCGTCGGATACGTCGGCAGGCTCGCGCCCGAGAAGCACGTCGAACTCCTGTCCGGTGCCTGCGGGCTGCCCGGCGTCCGTGTCGTGGTCGTCGGGGACGGGCCGAGCGAGCCGTCCCTGCGCGCGACGCTCCCCGGCGCCGTGTTCCTCGGCCGCAGGACCGGAGACGAACTGGCGAGGATCTTCGCCTCGTTCGACGTCTTCGCGCACACCGGGCCGTACGAAACGTTCTGCCAGACCGTCCAGGAGGCCATGGCCAGCGGCACACCGGTGGTCGCGCCCGCGGCGGGCGGACCGCTCGACCTGGTCGACCACGGCCGCACCGGACTGCTGGTGCCGCCGCACGACGCACGGGCCGTCACCGGCGCGATCAGGGACCTCCAGGCCGCCCCGGAACTGCGCGCCTCCTACGGACGCACGGCGCGCGCCACGGTCGAGGGCCGTACGTGGGCGGCGGTGGGCGACCAACTGCTCGACCACTACGCAGAGGTGCTCGGCGAGCGCACGGCGGTGGTCGCATGAGTGGCACAGGCGACTCCGGCGGCATACGGATCGTACGGCTGGCCAACTTCGTCACCCCGGCCTCCGGCGGCCTCAGGACCGCGCTCCAGGAGCTCGGCACGGGCTACCGGGCCGCCGGGCACGAACCGGTCCTGATCGTCCCGGGCGAGCGCCCGAGCGACGTGGACACGGCACAGGGACGAGTCATCACCCTGGCCGGAGCTGTGCTGCCCGGCACCGGCGGCTACCGCGTACTGACCAGCCGCCGGCGCCTGGGCGCCCTGCTCGAATCCCTCGCCCCGGACCGCCTGGAGGTCTCCGACCGCACCACCCTGCGGTGGACGGGGGAGTGGGCGCGCCGCCGCCGGATCCCCTCCGTCATGGTGTCCCACGAGACGGCCGACGGGGTGCTGCGCACCTGGGGCGTGCCGGACTCGGCGGCCGAACGGGCCGCCGACCGGCTCAACCGGCGCAGCGCCTGGGCGTATTCACGGATCGTGTGCACCACCGAGTGGGCCGAGCGCGAGTTCGTCCGGATCGGCGCGCGCAACGTGGTGCGCGCGCCGCTCGGTGTCGACCTGGTGCGCTGCCGGCCGGACCGGCGCCGTGAGGCTCTGCGCGCCAAGTACGCGCGCGGGGCCGACGTCCTGCTGCTGCTCTGCTCACGGCTCTCGGTGGAGAAGCGCCCGGCCGCCGCCGTCGACGCCCTCGCGGTGCTCATCGGCCGCGGTGTGCGGGCGTCGCTGGTGGTCGCCGGTGACGGCCCGCTGGCGGGCGCGCTGGCACGCCGGGCGCGCGAGCGGCAGCTGCCCGTGGAGTTCCTCGGGCACGTGGGCGACCGGGAGGAGCTGGCGCACCTCCAGGCCTCCGCGGACATCTGTCTGGCGCCCGGCCCCGCCGAGACGTTCGGCCTGTCCGCGCTCGAAGCCCTCGCCAGTGGCACGCCCGTGGTCTCCAGCGCGACATCGGCGCTCCCGGAGATCCTGGGCCCGGCGGGCTGTACGGCGGCGGACACGCCGAGGGCGTTCGCCGACGCCGTACAGGAACTCCTCGCCCGTCCGGAGGCCGCGCGGCGCGCGGCGGCACGGGCGCGGGCCGAACTCTTCAGCTGGGACCGGGCGGTGGCGGCCTTCCTGGCGGCGCACGAAGCGCCGGTGCTCACGGGACAGGACGCGCCTCCCGCGGAGAAGTCCGTCGTCGCGCCGCAGAGCGGCGGCGGGGCGGCACAGGGCGTTGTCGTGCCGCCCGCGGCGACGGGCCCGTCCGTCGTGGGCGCGGCTGTCGCGGGTACGACCGTGCCGTTCGTGCCCGCCGTCATGCCTGATGCCGTGCCCGCGGCATCGGAGTCGCCCCTCGCGGCGTCGTCGGTGCCGTTGGTGCCCTCTGTGCCGTTCGTCCCGTGCCTTCCGGCGGGCAGGTCCGTCACATCCGTCACGTCCATGTCGGCGGGGCCGGTGCTGCCCCCGAACGGGGGTGCTTCATGACCGTGTACGCGAACCCCGGGGCGCCGCCGGGGGCCGCTGTCTCCACGCAGCCCTCCGTACCGAGGCCGCTGCGGTTCGCCGCCCTCGGTGACTCGCTCACCGCGGGCGTGGGGGACCGCGTGGACGGCGGCTGGCGCGGCTGGGCCGTCCTGCTCGCCGAGGCGCTCGCGCCGGCCGACGGAAACGTCGGCCGTCCGGCCGCCCGGCCCGGCGGCCGCGCCGGCCGCAAGGCGAAGGGGGCGACCGGGGCCGAACCCGCCCCCACCTTCCGCAATTTCGCCACCAGCGGCGCCCTGACCCGCCACGTACGCGAGCAGCAGGCACCCGCCGCACTCGCGTTCGCGCCCGACATCGCCTCCGTCGTCGTAGGCGTCAACGACACCCTCCGCCGGGCCTTCGACATCATCGCCATCGCCCGCGCACTCGACGAGGTCTGCGCGGCCCTCACGGCGCGCGGCACGGTCCTGCTCACCGCGTGCCTCCCGGACCCCGGCATCATGCTCGGCCTGCCCGCGCCGCTCGCGAGACCGCTCGCGCGCAGACAGCGCGCGGTCAACGCCCTCGCGCACGAGCTCTCCACGCGGTACGGCGCGATCCATCTGCACGCCGCCGACCCGGAGTGGGTCGCCGACCGCACCCTGTGGAGCGCCGACCGGCTGCACCCCGGCGAACGCGGCCACCGGATGATCGCCGCGCAGTTCCACGCGATGCTCACCGCGCGCGGCCTGACCCTGGGCCCGCCGCCGCCCCAGGAGCCCGAACGGCCGCAGCCCACCCGCACGGAGGCGCTGCTGTGGATGGCCACGGCGGGCGCCGGCTGGATGGTGCGAAGAAGCACCGACCTGCTGCCCGAACTGCTGTGGCTGGCCGGCTCCGAGATGCGGCATCTGGCGCGCGGCACCGCCAACCGTCTCGACGCGCGCGCCGAACACGCGCTCACTCGTGCCCTGACAGCACTGCCGCCGGTCACTCCCCTTGCCAGAATGGGGGAATGACCGGGCCCTGGGAATTCTGGATCGACCGTGGCGGCACCTTCACCGACATCGTGGGGCGGCGGCCCGACGGACGTCTCCTCACCAGGAAGCTGCTCTCGCACAATCCGGAGCAGTACGAGGACGCGGCGGTGGCCGGTATCCGGCTGCTGCTCGGAGTAGCACCGGACGATCCGGTTCCCGCAGACCGGATCGCCCAAGTGAAGATGGGCACCACCGTCGCCACGAACGCGCTGCTGGAGCGCCGCGGCGAGCCGACCGTCCTCCTCATCACCGAGGGCTTCGGCGACGCGCTGCGGATCGCCTACCAGAACCGTCCCCGCCTCTTCGACCGTCATATCGTGCTGCCGGAGGCCGTGTACGAACGCGTCATCGAGGTTCCCGAACGCGTCGACGCGCACGGCGCCACCGTACGGCCGCTGGACACGGAGACCGTCGCCGCGCGGCTGCGGGAGGCGTACGACGACGGCTTCCGCAGCGCCGCGGTCGTCCTCATGCACGGCTACCGCCACCCCGCGCACGAGAGCGCCGTCGCCGAAGCGGCCCGCGCCGCAGGCTTCAGCCAGGTCAGCTGCTCCCACGAGGTCAGCCCACTGATCAAACTGGTGCCGCGCGGCGACACCACCGTGGTGGACGCCTACCTCTCCCCGATCCTGCGCCGCTACGTCGACGAGATCGCCACCCAACTCCACGGCATCCGGCTGATGTTCATGCAGTCCAACGGAGGGCTGCGCGAAGCCGCCCACTTCCGTGGGAAGGACGCCGTGCTGTCCGGACCGGCGGGCGGCGTCGTCGGTATGGCCCGCACCTCCGGACAGGCCGGATTCGACCGTGTCGTCGGCTTCGACATGGGCGGCACCTCGACCGATGTCTCCCACTACGCCGGGGAGTTCGAGCGCGAGCTGGGCACCCAGGTCGCCGGCGTGCGGATGCGCGCGCCCATGATGAACATCCACACGGTCGCGGCCGGCGGCGGCTCCGTACTGCACTTCGACGGCCAGCGCTACCGTGTGGGGCCCGACTCGGCGGGCGCCGTGCCGGGCCCCGCCTGCTACCGCCGGGGCGGCCCGCTCACCGTCACCGACGCCAACGTGATGCTCGGCCGGGTCCAACCGGCGTACTTTCCCTCGGTGTTCGGCCCGGACGGCGACCAGCCGCTGGACGCCGACATCGTGCGCGAGCGCTTCGCCGCACTCGCCGCGGAGGTCGAGCGGGCCACCGGCGCACGGCGCGAGCCGGCCGAAGTCGCCGCCGGTTTCCTGGAGATCGCCGTGCTGAACATGGCGAACGCCGTCAAGAAGATCTCCGTGCAGCGCGGCCACGACATCACCCGCTACGCCCTCACCAGCTTCGGCGGCGCCGGGGGCCAGCACGCGTGCGCCGTCGCCGACGCGCTCGGCGTCGACACCGTCATCGTGCCGCCGCTCGCCGGCGTCCTCTCCGCGTACGGGATAGGGCTCGCCGACGCCACCGCCATGCGCGAGCAGTCGGTGGAGGCCGAACTCGCCGACGGGGAAGCAGACGGTGGCACGCTCGGCCGGGTACGGGAACTCTGCGACACCCTCGCGGAGCGCACCCGCGCCGAACTGCGCGCCGACTCCGTCCCGGACGACGCGATCACCACCCACGCGCGCGTGCTGCTCAGGTACGCGGGCACGGACGCGAGCCTGGCGGTGCCCCTCGGCGGCGCCGCCGAGATGACGGCGGCCTTCGAGAGCGAACACCGCTCGCGCTACGCGTTCACCATGGACAAACCCCTGGTGGTCGAGGCCGTGTCGGTCGAAGCCGTCGGAAAGGCCGCTTCGCACGGCGCGTACGCGGGCCGGGCCACCTCTGTGGAAGGCGGCGGCAGCGGGACCGTACGGCCCGCGACGGTACGGATGTTCGTGGACGGCACCGAGCGCGACTGCCCGCTCCACCAGCGCGACGATCTGCGGCCCGCCGACACCGTCGAGGGTCCCGCGATGATCGCCGAGGCCGACGCGACGACCGTCGTGGACGCGGGCTGGCAGGCGGCCGTCGGCGAGCTCGGGCATCTGCTCCTCACCCGCGTGAGCCCCCGCCCCACCCGCGTCGCCGCGGGCACGGACGTGGACCCGGTGCTGCTTGAGGTCTTCAACAACCTCTTCATGGCGATCGCCGAGCAGATGGGCGTACGGCTGGAGAACACCGCCCACTCCGTCAACATCAAGGAACGGCTCGACTTCTCCTGCGCGCTCTTCGACGCCCAGGGCAATCTGATCGCCAACGCGCCGCACATCCCCGTCCATCTGGGCTCCATGGGCGAATCGATCAAGGAGGTGCTGAAACGCGACCGGGACTCCCTCCGCCCCGGCGACGTGTACGCCGTCAACGACCCCTACCACGGAGGCACCCATCTGCCGGACGTGACGGTGGTGACGCCCGTCTTCGACGAACAGGGCGAACACCTCCGCTTCCTCGTCGCCTCGCGCGGCCACCACGCCGAGATCGGCGGCATCACACCCGGCTCGATGCCCGCCTTCAGCCGGACCGTCCACGAGGAGGGCGTGCTCTTCGACAACTGGCTGCTCGTACGCGACGGCAGGCTCCGCGAGAGCGAGACACGCGAACTGCTCGGCGGCGCGCGCTACCCCTCCCGGGACCCGGACACCAACCTCGCGGACCTCCGCGCCCAGATCGCCGCCAACGAGAAGGGCATCGCCGAACTGCGGCGCATGACCGAGCAGTTCGGCTACGACGTCGTGGACGCCTACATGGGCCATGTCCGGCGCAACGCGGAGGAGTCCGTACGCCGTATCGTCGCCGGGCTGAGCGACGGCTCCTACCGCTACGAGACCGACAACGGCGCGGTCATCCAGGTCGCCGTGCGCGTCGACCGCGAGGCCCGCGGCGCCGTCGTGGACTTCACCGGGACCTCACCGGAGCAGGAAGGCAACTTCAACGCGCCCCGGTCCGTGGTGCTGGCCGCCGTCCTGTATGTCTTCAGGACCCTGATCGCCGACGACATCCCGCTCAACAGCGGCTGTCTGGCGCCGCTCGACGTACGGGTGCCCGACGACTCCATGCTGTCGCCGACCTACCCGGCGGCGACGGTGGCGGGCAACGTCGAGACCTCGCAGGCCGTGACGGGAGCGCTGTACGCGGCGCTCGGCGTCCAGGCCGAGGGCTCGGGCACCATGAACAACCTCACCTTCGGCAACGAACGCGTGCAGTACTACGAGACGGTGGCGAGCGGTTCGGGCGCGGGGGACGGCTTCGACGGCGCCGACGCCGTCCAGACCCATATGACCAACTCCCGCCTGACCGACCCCGAAGTGCTCGAATGGCGCTATCCGGTGCGTGTGGACGGATTCGCCGTCCGCGACGGCAGCGGCGGGGCGGGCCGCTGGAACGGCGGGAAGGGGGTCGTACGGCGCATCCGGTTCCTGGAGCCCATGACGGTCACGCTGCTGACCGGCCACCGCACGGTGCGGCCGTACGGCATGGCGGGCGGTGAGCCGGGCGAACTCGGCGCCAACGAGGTGGAGCGGGCCGACGGGACCCGTACGTCGCTGAAGGGTGTCGACTCCGCTGACGTGGCCGTGGACGACGTGCTGGTCCTGCGCACCCCGGGCGGCGGGGGATACGGCACGCCGCGGTGAACTCGCCCGGCGCGGCGGGCCGGTGACGGTCCGCCGCGCCCGGCACCGGCCCGCCGGGGCCGCTGGGGCTTCTGCGTCGTTTCGACCGTTGTCAGTCCGAGGACCTAATCTGTTCAACGTGACTTCGCCTGCCTCGACGGACCCTGTTCCGCCCCAGCTCAGCGCGGGGCCGCGGCTCGCCCAGGGCCCGGCCGCCGACGAAGGGCTGGCGCGCCGGCTGCGCGCGCTCGCGTGCACCGCGCCGCTGCACGACCTCGACACCCGCAAGGCCAACCTCGCGGGGGAGTACTCCGTCTACGCGATGGCGGAGGTCGCGCTCGCGGCGATCGACCTCGTGACGCTCAACATGGACTTCGACACCGGCGCGGACCACGAGCAGATAGTGGCCAGACTCCTGCCGCGCGTCGCGGCCCAGGCGCCGCACCGCCCGGCCACCGAGCACGAGCGGGTGGCCCGCTGGGTGGTGGAGAATCTGATCAACGTCGGCAGCGTCGACCGCGGTTTCCGCGCCGTGTACGGCACGTTCGGCGCCGACGGCGTCTACACCCGGCGGGACTACGACTTCAAGCTGATCGAGGAAGTCCCCGGCCAGGGCGGCAGCGTCTATCTGCGCACCACCGACGAGGCGGTCAACGTGCTGGTGGGCGCGTTGGACACCGATGTCACCAGCGCGCAGATCGCCGCCGAGGTCAAGCTGGAGGTGCTGATCAGCAGGGGACGGCTCGCCGACGCCCAACTCGCCGCCGAACAGGCCCGGTACCGCACCGTGCAGTACGCGGAGACGCTGCGCAGGACCCTGGAGGCGACCCGGCGCAACGTCCGCGCGGTCGACTGGCTCAACGCCGTGCCCGACATGATCGCCGAAGCGCTCGACCATGTCGCCGACCGCTACCGTCACGAGAACGCGATCCTCAACAACATCCGCAAGTCCCGCGACGAGGCCGAGACCGGCGCCGACCCGAAGACGGCCGAGCACAAGCGGCGCGCGGCCGAGCTGGTCGACATCGTCAAGGACTGCATCCGCCGGCACACCCAGCTCCAGTCCCGGCTGCTGGAGGCAGGACCGCTGTTCCGCGCCGAGCAGGACCGCCAGGCGTTCGCCGAGCCCACGACCCGCACGGGGCTCGACCTGTACGGCCAACTCGTCGCCCCGCTCCTGCCGTTGCCGGTCGACCGGGCGAGCCGGGTCACCGACGCGTTCTTCGCCCGGGGCACCGGGCTGCGTACGCCCGGGTCCGTCCGGGTCGGCGACCTCGTGGACCTGCTGCTCACGCCTCCCGTGGAGCGGGAGCATCTGGGCGCCGAGATGCCCGAACCCGATCTGATCGCGACCCCCGACGACAGCCGCTTCAGCGAGGAGCAGCTGGCGAGCGCGATGGACCTGCTCGATCTGGAGCACGACGCGCCGCGCAGGCTCTCGGGCTTGCTCGCCGAGGCCCGCCGCCGCGATCCGGACCTGCCCTATCTGGTCGCGCTGCTCGCGATCCACGCGGCCAGTCCGCCGGTCGGTACGGCCTACCGGCAGGGCGAGGAGCGGCTGTTGTTCGCCGTGGACGACGGGACCCCCCTCGACGACGAGGAGTTCGGCGGCGCGGATCTCATACTGGGCACGGCTCTGCTGGACGCCGCCGGCATGACCGCCGACCGTACGGAGGCGGCGTGACGCCTGGGGCGTGCCCGACAATCGGCGCCGTCCGCCGGCGGGGCGGCGGTGGGAGGCATGGCGGAGCCATGGCGACCGACGGCAAGGCGGCGGGGCGCGCCACCAGGGACCGCGAGCCCGGCAGGATCCGAAAGACACGCCCTGGCGGCGGGGCGGCCCACGACACCCGCACGAGCGGAGCGCACGGCATCTCGCGCACCACGCACGGCACTTGCGTCGCCCGTGACTCGACCACTCCTGACCTGACCACCCCCGCCAGAACCACCCCCGGCAAGGAGCAGCGCCCGTGAGCGACCACCAGGCAGAGCACGCCGCCGCGTGGGGCGAGGCGGGCGGCACCGAGACACCCCGCCCTTCCTTCCCCGAGCCGTCGGGCGGTGCTGTCACCCCCGCCGACGCGGCCGACGCCGCCCGCCTCGTCTCCTTCGGGCTCCAGCCCAAACTGCTGCCCGCGCGTGACGCCGAGTACGCCGATTTGCTGCGCCGCTACCGCGAGGAATCGTCCTTCGCGCGGCTCGCCGACGCGGTCGCCACCGGCCTCGGCCTCGTCGTCCTCGAAGTCTCCTCCCGCGCCGGGATGGCCGTGACAGCGGCCGAGGACTCCGTGTTCGCCGTCCGGATGGGCGACTACGCCCGCCGCGCGTCGACCGACTCCGCCGACCGATTCCTGCACGGCCTGGCCCATCTCGCCGTCGCCGCCATGGCTTTCCCCCGCCCCGAAGACCTCGCCGACGACGGCTACATCGGCCGGATCACCGTCAACGGGGTCGACGCCTTCGTCCGGCAGGCCTGCCGCAGACTGGAGGAGAAGGCCGAGGAAGAGGGCGAGAACACCGACCCGGCGAGCGACGCCCCCGGCCTCGAATCGGCCTGGCGCGTCTACGCGCGCCGCAGCGCCACCGGCGCCACCAAGGACGCCCGCCGCCTCGCCGGCTCCACCACCGGCATCATCGGCAAGGCCATGGCCTTCCTCACCGACTCCGGCTTCCTGCACCGCACCGGTGACGACGCCGGAGGCGCGTACCGCACCACGGCCCGCTACCAGCTCCAGGTCCGCGACATGGCGGGCAGCGTCGCCATGGCCGAACTGCTCGCCCTCGGCGTCGTACCGGTCACCGACGGATCCGCCACGCTGCTGCCCCCACCCGACCCGGACGACCTCGATCTGGTCGCCGACGCCGGACTGCCGTTCCACTCCTGAGCCCGGCGGTCGCCGCACCCCGAATCCAGCAGCCCCCACCACCGCCGGTTTCCCTCCGGTCCTGACCACGACGAGAGTCCGCCGCCATGTACGAGCTGTCCCGGGTCCGCCTCTACTCCATCGGGCCTGCCGGTGCGCGCTACGCCGACACCGTGCTCGACCTGCGCGGAGTCGGCGATCCCGTGCCCCACCCCGCCCCTACCCAGGCGGAGTTCTTCGAGGACGAGCCGGTCGGTCCGCCGCGCCGCCCGGCCCCGGCCGGTGTGCTCTTCCTGGAGAACGGCGGCGGCAAGTCCGTCCTGCTCAAGCTGATCTTCTCGGTGATGCTGCCCGGCCACCGCAACACCCTCGGCGGGGCCAGCTCCGGTGTGCTGCGCAAATTCCTGCTCGCCGACGACTGCGGGCATGTCGCCCTCGAATGGCAGCACACCCTCACCGGTGAGCTGGTCGTGGTCGGCAAGGCCAGCGAGTGGCGCGGCCGTCAGGTGTCCAACGACCCGCGGAAGTTCGCCGAGGCCTGGTACTCCTTCCGGCCGGGACCCGGGCTGAGCCTCGACTCGCTGCCGGTCGCCGAGTCGACCGCCGTGCGGCGGCCCGTGGAAGGCGCCTCCGGCGCGAAGGGCCGTCGCCGTACGATGAAGGGGTTCCGGGACGCCATCATCGAGGCGGGCAAGGCGTATCCGCATCTCGACGTGTACTGGGAAGAGATCCACGACCGCTGGATCGAGCACCTCGGAGATCTCGGCCTCGACCCCGAACTGTTCCGCTACCAGCGGGAGATGAACGCCGACGAGGGCGAGGCCGCCGGGCTCTTCGCGGTCAAGAAGGACTCCGACTTCACCGACCTGCTGCTGCGCGCCGTCACCGACACCCGCGACACGGACGGGCTCGCCGATCTCGTCGGCGGCTTCGGCAACAAACTGGGCCGCCGAGCCGAGCTGACCGCCGAGCGGGACTTCACGGCCGGCTCCGTCGACCTCCTCGGGCGGATCGTCGACGCCGCCGACTCCCGGTCCCGGGCCCGTGACATCCACGGCGCGGCCGAGCGCCGCACCCGTACCCTCGCGCGTCGGCTCACCGCCCGCGCCGCCGTGGAACGAGACCGCGTCGGCGACCTCGCCCAGCAGGTCACTGCCGCGGCCCACACCGTCACCGAGGCCGACCGGGCCCGCGGCCACAGCGCGCTCATCGCCGCCGAACTGGCCTACCGGCACGCCTCCTTGGCCCTCACCGTCGCCGAGAAGGCGGCAGCCGCGCAACGGCGGGAGCTGACCGACGCCCGTACGCTCCACTCCGCCTGGCAGGCCGCCGAGAACGTCCTGCGGCACCGTGCCGCCGCCGACCGCTCCGCGCGCGTGGCCGTCGCGATCCGCGAGGCCGAGCGTGACGCGGCGCCCGCCCTGGCCGCCCGCGCGACCGCCGCCGCCGAACTCGTCCGCGCGCTGCACATGGCCGCCGCCGACGGCGAGAGCGTGGCCAACGAGGAGGAGGAGCGCTCCGCCGCCCTCCAGGAGGTCGGCGAGGCCGCGCACCGCGACGCGACGGCGGCGGCCACCGAGGCGCAGCGCGCCCGCAGCGAGAGCGGTCATCTGCGCCAGCGTCTGTCGGAGGTCGAGCAGGAGACCGCCGAGGCCGTACGGGCCGGCTGGCTCGACGACACGGCACCGGACGCCGACCCGGCACGGGCCGCGCTCGCCGCGAGCGACGCGGAGAAGTCCGCGGTCGCCGCCTGGGACACGGCCAGGGAGGCGGCACGCGCCGCCGGAGACCGGGCCAGGGACGCCGCGTCGGCGGAATCCCGCGCCGAGCTCTCCGAGGCCCGCGCCGTCGACGCCGCGCGCGCCGCCGAGCACGAGTACGAGGCGGAGCGCCGTACCGCCGGGTCGATCGCCGCGGAGGAACGCCTCACCGAACTGCTCGGCCTGCCCGGCGCGTCACCCCGCGCGGGCGTCCCCGGCCCCCGCAGCGCCGCGCCGGGCCCGACGGACAGTCCGGCCGGCCCCGGGCAGCTGTCCCGCGTGGAAGCCGCAGCCACCCGACCGCCCCAAGGCCCGCTCAGCCCCGAGGAGTTGGACCGGTACGCCGACGAACTGCGCGAACTGCTCGACCAGGGCGTCGCCGCCGCCGAACGCCAGCTGTTCGACCTCCGCACGGCCGCCGCCGACGACTCCCGCATCCTCGGCGCACTCGGCGACGGCGGACTGCTGCCACCCGGCCCCGATGTCCTGGCCACCGTCGAATTCCTCGGTGAGCACGGCATTCCCGCCCTTCCCGGCTGGCGCTATCTCGCCCAGGCGGTGGACCCCGCCGACCACGCGGCCGTCCTCGCGGCCCGCCCCGAACTGGTCGACGGCGTCGTCATCACCGAACCCGCCACCCACGCCAGGGCGCGCGAAGTCCTCTCCGGCGCCGCCCTGTTGCCGCGCTCGGCCGTCGCCGTCGGTACGGCGGCGGCGCTGCTCGCGCCGGTCCCGGGCCCCGGGCCGTACGGTGACCCGGCCGGCGGCGACGACAGCGGCGTCTTCCTCGTCCCGCCCAACCCCGCCATGCACGACGAGCACGCCGCCGACGCCGAACGGCAGTCCCTGCGCGCCAAGTCGACCGCCCGCGACGAGGAGATCCGCACCCTGTCGGCCCGGCTCTCCGCCGACCGGGCCCTAGCCGCCCGCCTCGGCTCCTGGCGGGCCGCCTGCGCGCCCGGCAGGCTCACCGAACTCGCCGGGACCGCGCGGGCCGCAGGCGAACTGGCACAGTCGGCGGGTGCCGAACTCGCCGAGGCCCGCACGGTCAGGACCGAGGCCGACGAGGCCGCCACCGACACCGCCCGCGTACGCGACGAACGGCAGGAGGCCGCCCAGCGCGCCCGCCGGGCCGCCGACGCCCTCGCGGGCCTCGCCTTCCGCCTCAGGGAGCGGGCCGGCTGGCAGGTCAAGCTGCGCGCGCTGGCCGACGACGCCGCGGAGTCCGAGGCCCGAGCCGCCGCCTGTCTGGAACGGGCCCGCGCGGCCGACGAGGACCGCCGGGCCGCCCAGCGCGCCGCCGACGACGCCCGCCGCACCGCCCGCGCGCTCCGGGCCGAACGCGCCGAGATCGCGGGCGCCCCCGAGCACCTGCCCGAGCCCGAAGCGGACGCACCGCGCACCGCACTGCCCGCGCTGCGCGAGGCCTACCGCGCCGCCTCACAGCTGTACGAGAAGGTCGGCGTCGGCGCCGACCTCCGCGCCGAACAGGCCCACGCGGAGAGCGACGAAGGCGCGGCCCTCGCCGAACTGGACCGGCTCAGCAACAAGGTCCGCACCCGCGCCGCCCAGCTCCTGGAGAGCACCGACGGCGCCGACGGACCGTCCCGGCAGGCCGCGGCGGCCCGCGCCGAATCACTCGTCCAGATGCTGGAGTCGCGCGCGTCGGCGGCCAGTGAGCAGTTGGGGCGCCTGCGCGGCGAGGCCGAGCGCCTCGCACCCGCCGAGGGCGATACCCACACGGACCTGCCGGAGAGCCAGGTCCCCACCGACGTGGAGCAGGCCCAGGCACTGCTCCGCACCGCCACCAACGAACTCGCCACACGCACCGACGCGTTGGACACCGCCCGCTCCGCACACGGCGAACTGCTGCACGCCCACCGCACCGCCGAGGACGCCACCGGCGGCTTCGAGGAGACGGCGGCCCTCCTCGGCGATCTCGTCAGGGGCTCCGCCGACGAGCCCGCCGACGAGGCGCCCGAAGCGCCCGAGCCTTATCCCGGCAGCATCGAGGAGGCCCGGACCGCCGCCGCCGAGACCCGCCGTTCGCTGCGCGGCTGCGCCACGGACCTGTCGGCGGCGGACGCCGCCGTCCGGGAGGCGAGCGACATTCTCGTACGCCACGCCAACTCCACCCGCTACGAGCAGGTACGCACGCCCGCCCGGCAGCAGATCCGCGAACTGCCGGCCGCCGCGCTGCCCGACCACGCCGCGAAGTGGGCGAGCGCCTTCGCCCCCCGGCTGCGCGTCCTCACCGACGAACTGGAGCAGCTGGAACGCAACCGCGACTCCATCGTCGACCGGCTGCGCGGACTGGTGGACTCCGCGCTCACGACCCTGCGCTCGGCGCAGCGGCTGTCCCGGCTGCCCGAAGGACTGGGGGAATGGTCCGGCCAGGAGTTCCTCCGGATCCGCTTCGAGGAACCCGACCAGGCCACCCTCACGGAACGCCTCGGTGAGGTCATCGACGAGGCGACGCGCGCCGCCCTCAAGAAGAACTCCGACCTCCGCAGGGACGGCATGTCCCTGCTGCTGCGCGGCGTCCAGGCGGCCCTCCAGCCCAAGGGCATCGCCGTCGAGATCCTCAAACCCGACGCCGTGCTGCGCGCCGAGCGGGTCCCGGTCGGTCAGATGGGCGACGTCTTCTCCGGCGGCCAGCTGCTCACCGCCGCGATCGCCCTCTACTGCACGATGGCCGCGCTGCGGAGCAACGACCGGGGACGCGACAAGCACCGGCACGCCGGCACGCTCTTCCTCGACAACCCGATCGGCCGCGCCAACGCCACGTACCTGCTGGAGCTCCAGCGCGCCGTCTCCGACGCGCTCGGCGTTCAACTCCTCTACACAACCGGCCTCTTCGACACCACAGCTCTGGCCGAATTCCCCCTGGTGATCCGCCTGCGCAACGACGCGGACCTGCGGGCGGGCCTCAAATACATCAGCGTCGAGGAGCATCTGCGGCCGGGGCTTCCCCAACAGGACCCGGACGGCGAGACGGTGCACGGCGAGATCACGGCCACACGCATGTTCAAACGCTCCCAGACCGCCACCGCGACCACCCCGTCACCGGGGCACACTCCCTAGGACACCCGACAGCCGCCGGGGCGCGGGCGTTCAGGCTTCGGAGAGCCTGCCGGCGCCCCGGCGTCGTATCCGGGCGCCGTCACGCTCCGCCGCCCGCGCCGCACGCCTGGCCCTGCGGCGCTCCCTGCGCAGCTGCCGCGCCGTGCTGCTCGGCACCGACACCACACCGTTGCGCTGGTTCCACACCTGGCGCGTCACCCATACGTCCAGCACCCCCCATGTCGCCACCACCGTGCTGCCCACACTGCTCAGCACCATGGGGAAGGCCAGCCACGAGCCCGCGAGCGTACAGAAGAACGCCACCATGGCCTGGATCAGCGTCACCGACGCGATGATCACGGCCCGCACCGCCGCTGTCCTCACCGGATCCGGCATCCGGCGCCGTATCGCCGGCTCCTCCACCCAGAGCCGCCGCGAGAGGCCCGTGCCCCGCGGGGCCGGCAGCTCGACCTCGACATCCGCGGGCGCCTTCCCCGCCGCCCCCGCAGCCCGTCGCGTGTCCGACTTCGTATTCATGGACCGTAACTCCCCACCACTGTCCGACATCACGGTGACTGCCTGGTCCCGGCCGCTTTCCGTACGTCAGTACCCAAACACAGAGACGAGCGACAGATCCGGAAGATTCCCGCACCCCTATAATTCAGGCCATCTGATCGATTGCGAAAACTGACGTCCCGCCAGGTACTCTGCGCGACAGCGATGAAAGCCATCTCCGTCGATACCGGGACAACTCATGCCCAACTCCCGTGGTTGGGACCGAAAAACGCCCGGACATGGCTTCGAGTTGTCGGTGTGGCAGTAGTAGGCTCACGCCGTTTGTTGACGAGGTTGTCGGTTCTGATGAACACGCCTTCCGCATCGGGTGGAAGGTCGATCTGGGGGAGGCCATGCGCTTTCGCGGGAAGTCCATCCGCCGGAAGATCGTGGCGTTGCTGCTTGTGCCGCTCGTCTCCCTCACGGCGCTGTGGGCGTTCGCCACCACACTCACCGGCCGCGAGGCCAACCAGCTCCTCGATGTCGCCTACATCATCGACAAGGTCGGCGACCCCGTGGAGAACACGGTCAGAGTGGTCCAGCGGGAACGCCGCCAGACCCTCATCTACCTTGCCGATCCCCGTAATTCGGACTCCCTCGCCGAGCTGCGCAAACAGCGCGCCGCCACCGACAGGGCCGTCACGAGGATCAAGGCGAACGCCGAGGACCCCTCGGTACGCGACCAGATGAGCGCCGCCACCTCCGCACGCCTGACGTCGCTCACCGACGCGCTCGACGGTCTGGGCGCGCTGCGCCGCTCCGTCGAGAAGAGCACCGTCACCCGCGGTCAGGCACTCGACTTCTACAACAGGCTCGTCGACCCCTGCCACAGCTTCCTGTCCACGCTGCACGCCCTGGAGGACGTGGAGCTCGACAAGCAGGCCCGTGCCCTGGTCGGCGTCGACCGCGCCCAGGAGATGCTCTCCCGTGAGGACGCGCTGGTCGTCTCCGCGCTGATCAGCCGTCGTGTCTCGTCGGAAGAGGTCCGGCTGATATCCGACCTGGTCGCCAACCGCACCCTGCTCTACGAGACCAACCTCGACGTCCTGCCCGCCGCCGAACGCGAGATCTTCGAGCAGTACTGGGGCGGTCCCGCCACCCAGCCGCTCCGCGAGGCCGAGGAACAGATCATCGCCGCCGGCGCCGGCAAGAACCCCTCCTCGGTGGACGCCGCACGCTGGCAGGAGATGTCCAACCCCGTTCTCCAGAGCCTGGAGCGGGAGGGCGAGGCGGCCGACGACCGCTACCAGGACCGGGTCGAGCCCGCCGGGTTCAACGTCCTGATCCTCGCCGGGATCGCCGGTGTCCTCGGCTTCCTGGCGCTGCTGGTCTCCCTGATCGTCTCCATACGCGTCGGCCGCAGCCTCATCCGCGACCTGTCCGGCCTCCGTAAGGAGGCTCACGAGGTGTCCGGCGTCCGCCTGCCGAGCGTCATGCGCCGACTCGCGGCGGGCGAACAGGTCGACGTCGAGACGGAAGCGCCACGGCTGGAGTACGAGCGCGACGAACTGGGCCAGGTCGGCCAGGCGCTCAACACCCTCCAGCGCGCGGCCGTCGAAGCGGCCGTGAAGCAGGCGGAGTTGAGGCACGGGGTCTCCGAGGTGTTCGTCAACCTCGCCCGCCGCAACCAGGTCCTGCTCCACCGCCAGCTCACCCTCCTCGACGCCATGGAGCGCCGCACCGAGGACACCGACGAACTCGCCGACCTGTTCCGCCTCGACCACCTCACCACCCGTATGCGGCGCCACGCCGAGGGCCTGGTGATCCTCTCCGGAGCCGCGCCGTCCCGCCAGTGGCGCAAGCCTGTCCAGCTCATGGACGTCGTACGGGCCGCGGTCGCCGAGGTCGAGGACTACGAGCGCGTCGAGGTCCGGCGGCTGCCGAGGATCGGTGTCGGCGGCCCCGCCGTCGCCGACCTCACCCACCTCGTCGCCGAACTCCTGGAGAACGCGACGGTGTTCTCGCCCCCGCACACGGCGGTGCAGGTGCACGGCGAACGCGTGGCCAACGGCTTCACCCTGGAGATCCACGACCGTGGCCTCGGGATGAGCTCCGACGCGCTCCTCGACGCGAACCTGCGGCTCGCGGAGACGCCCGAGTTCGAGCTCTCCGACACCGACCGCCTCGGTCTCTTCGTCGTCAGCCGGCTCGCCCAGCGGCAGAACGTGCGGGTCTCGCTCCAGCCGTCTCCGTACGGAGGCACGACCGCGATCGTGTTCCTGCCCGCCGCCCTGCTCACCGAGGCGCCCGAGACCCAGGGCACCGGATTCCGGCTCGACCGGCAGAACCTCGGGGACAAGGCCCGTGCCCGCTCCGACGGCAGGCTCGCCTCGCTGTCGCAGGTCCCCACCGGACTCAGCGGTACCCGCTCCGTGCTCGACGGCCCCATCGAACTCGAACCGCCGCTCACCGGGCGGGAGTTCGAGGAACAGCCCATGAGCGTCGACGCCATCGAGACCGCCGGCGGCCTCGCCGGTCTCGGTGACCTGGACGACACCGAGAGCGAACGCGGCGGCATCTTCCGCGCCCGTGAACACCTGAGGGACACCGGGCGCGAGGATGGCCGGCCGCGCCCCCCGCGCGGCGCCGGTGAACTCCACGAGCAGCACCGCCAGGCCACCGACCAGGACGGGCCCGCCGTCGGCGACGCCGTCCCGCGTGACTTCCCGGCGCAACTGCCCCGCCGCAGCCGCAAGACCCCGAAGCTGGTGGCCGACCACGGCAGGCGGCTGGACGAGCGGGGCGGCGCCCACCCGGCGTCCGAGCCCGCCTCCGGGCCAACCCCGAACGGGTCTTCCGCCGACGCGCCCTCAGCGAACGCGTCGTCCGCCGAGGGGCCCTCCGTGCCGCTCACACCCGACGGAGCCGCCGTGACGCCCGACGAGAACGGGTCACCCGCCCCACTCGGCGGCCTTCCCCGGCGCGTCCGGCAGGCCAGCCTCGCGCCCCAGCTCAGGGAGGCCGTACGGGACGACGCCGAGGCTTCGCCCGCCGACGCCCCGGAACGGGACTACGAGCGAGACGCGGCAGAAGTGCGCAACCGTATGGCTTCCCTTCAACGGGGCTGGCAGCGTGGCCGTCAGCAGAACGACGCCGAAGACACCGACGGCACCACCGAAGGCATCAACGGCCCCGGCGACACAGCAGGAACGACACCGGAAGGGGACGGTCGATGACCGCACCGAAAGCCGCCGCATCTGATTCCACACGCCGCGGATCCGTTCCGGGCGACCTCAACTGGCTCCTGGACGAGCTGGTGGAACGGGTCGGCAGCATACGTAAGGCGATCGTCCTCTCCGGGGACGGCCTCGCCACGGGAACGTCCAAGGAACTCACCCGCGAGGACGGCGAGCATCTCGCCGCCGTCGCCTCCGGCTTCCACAGCCTCGCCAAGGGCGTCGGCAGGCACTTCGAGGCGGGCAAGGTACGCCAGACCGTCGTCGAACTCGACGACGCCTTCCTCTTCGTGACGGCGGCGGGCGACGGCAGCTGCCTGGCCGTGCTCTCCGACTCCGACTCCGACGTCGGCCAGGTCGCGTACGAGATGACGCTCATGGTCAAGCGCGTCGGCGTCCACCTCGGTGCCGCCCCTCGCGCGGAACAGCCCGCCGGACAGCCCGCCACAGGGTGAGTTGAATGCCATGAGCCAAGCAGGCGATGATCCGAAGCACTGGTTCGACGGCGAGGCCGGACCAGTGGTGCGCCCGTACGCCATGACACGCGGCCGGACCAGCAGCGCGACCCGGCACCGGCTCGATCTGATCGCCATCGTCATCCCGGCGTCCGCCGCCGGCGATCCGGCCGGCGACCGGACCCTGTCTCCGGAGCATGTGGAGATAGTCGAACTCTGCAGAGCCAGTCCCCAGTCGATCGCGGAACTCGCCGCGGGCCTCGACCTCCCCGTAGGGGTGGTGCGGGTCTTCGTCGGAGACCTGGTCGAGAGCGAACTGGTGCACGTAACCCGTCCCGTTCCGCCGGCCGAGCTGCCGGACGTGAACATTCTCCGCGAGGTGATCAATGGTCTTCGGGCGCTCTAGCCGTGGACAGCGGCCGATCGAGCCGGTGACTCTGAAGATCCTGGTGGCCGGCGGCTTCGGAGTTGGCAAGACCACCCTCGTGGGCGCGGTGAGCGAGATCAAACCGCTGCGCACCGAGGAGGTGCTGACGGAGGCGGGCCGGCCCATCGACGACATCGCCGGGGTCGAGGGCAAGACCACGACCACGGTCGCCATGGACTTCGGGCGCATCACGCTCCGCGACGACCTGGTGCTGTATCTGTTCGGCACACCGGGCCAGGACCGCTTCTGGTTCCTCTGGGACGAGCTGGCCCAGGGCGCGCTGGGCGCGGTCGTCCTGGCCGACACCCGGCGGTTGGAGGACTCCTTCGCGGCGATCGACTACTTCGAGCGGCGGGACATCCCGTTCGCCGTCGCCGTCAACTGCTTCGAGGACGCCGTCCGTTTCCCGGCCGATACGGTCCGGACGGCGCTCGATCTCGACGCGGAGGTTCCGCTGCTGATGTGCGACGCGCGGGGCCGCGAGTCCGTCAAGGACGTCCTGGTGGCGGTCGTGGAACACGCGATGATGCGCGCCCGGCAGCAGCGCGAGCCCGCGGTCACCACCTGACCCGGTATCGCGGCGACCGACGGCCGACGAGCGCCGCTGCCGACGACACCGGCTTGAACACGGCCCGTACCCCCACCGACAGGGGTACGGGCCGTGAGTCTCGCCCGCCGGACGCCGGCCTGACCCGGGCCCGGACCTGGGCCAGTTGGCCGGCCGGTCAGCGATTCTCGGCGAGCCACTTCGCGGCGATCTCGGCCAGTTCGGCGTCCCGCCCCGCCAGCATCATGCGGATCATCTGCACGTCGCCGCGCAGCGACCACGCGGGATGCCCGAAGCTCGCGGGATTGTTCTTCTCGATGAAGAAGTGGGCAGGCCAGGCGGTTCCGTAGCCGATCAACGGCAGCGCCGCCACGTACCGCTTCCGGCCGCGCGCCAGGCCGTAGACGCTGACGGCGAGCCCGGTGAGCGTCCCCGTGAGATGGACCCAGCGGGTGGCCGTGCGGGAGTGCATCGCCACGTAGTACGGCCAGAATTCCTCGTACGACTCGTACGACTCGTATGTCGCCGTTGTGCCCGTTGTCTCCGTTGCCATACGGGCACCGTAACGGGTCCGCAGGGAAGGGGAAACGGGCAGAAGAGAACCAGAAACGGGCGCGGCGCGTCCGATACTGGTGAAGGGTCGGCCGGAGCCCACGGGGGTGGTCCCGGCCGGCCGTTCATCCGCCGATCGTCTCCGGCCGTCCTCCGCCGTCAGTGACCGATGACCGGGCGCCAGGACACCGGGAAGTCGAAGTAGGTGTCGGGGAAGAGCTCCGGCTTGTGGGTGAAGTGCCACCACTCCTCGGGGAGGTTGGTGAATCCGACGTCGGCCAGCGTGCTCTTCAGGAGCTGCCGGTTCGCGCGCTGCTTGCCCTTGATGCGCGGGTCGTCGGTGTGCGACAGAGTGTCGAAGCAGTCGTAACCGGTGCCCATGTCCACGGAGTTGTCCCGGAACCGCTCACCCTGCGGCGCGTAGCAGGGGACGAGCTTCTCGCCCGGCACATACGGCCGCGTCGGCCTGGCCGGCAGTTCCACGATCGTCAGGTCGACCGTACTGCCACGGCTGTGCCCGGACTTCTCGGCGATGTAGCCGTCGGTGAACAGTCTCGACTTGTCGACTCGTGGATAGAACTCCGTTTTCATCTTTTCGTCCGCCAGATCCTTCGCCCAGCGGACGAAGTGGTCGACCGAGCGCTGCGGGCGGTAGCAGTCGTAGACCTTGAGGGAGTAGCCCTGCCGCAGCAGTGTCCACTGCGCCCGCTGGAGCGCCCGCGCGGCCGGGCGCGTGAGGACGCAGAGCGGCTGCTCGTAACCGTCGACCGGCACGCCCACGAAGTTGTGCGGCGTGAGATAGCGGATGTCGTGGAGGATCGTCGGTGCCACGGTCCGCAGCGCCACGAACTCCTCGGGCGCCATGGGTGAGAGCGGCCGGGCGGGCCTGGACGTCCCGGAGGCTTCGGACGTCCCGGTCGCCCCGGACGCCCCCGGAGCCCCGGCGGTGACGGCGAGCAGCGCGGCAGCGGCGGCGGCCAACGCGCGGAGTGTGGAAGCGAGTCGTGTCATGGGCACACCGTCTATCAGTTCCACGGCCCGCGGGAAAGACTCATCGGCTACAGTCCGCGCGTGCCCGACCTCAGAAACGACTTCGTGAAGAACTCCCACTGCGGCACCTGCGGCTCGCCGTACCCGGCGGACGCCGGCTGGCCCCGCATCTGCCGCGTCTGCGGCGACACCGCCTACCGCAACCCCCTGCCGGTCGCGGTCACCCTGCTGCCCGTCACCGACGACCGCGGCACCTCGCTCGTCGTCATCACCCGCACCATCGAGCCGCGGCGCGGTCACGTCGCCCTCCCCGGCGGCTTCATCGACCATGACGAGGACTGGCGGCACGCCGCCGTACGGGAGTTGCGCGAGGAGACCGGCATCGAGGCCGCCGAAGCCGACGTACGGCTGGCCGACGCGATGAGCTCGCCGGGCGGCCATCTGCTGCTCTTCGCGCTGCTGCCGGAGCGCCCCGTCGCGGAGCTGCCCGAGACCGTCGCCACCGACGAGACGGAGGGATGGCATCTGCTGCGCGCCCCGGCCGAGCTGGCGTTCCCGCTGCACACGCGGGCCGTACGGTCCTGGTTCGGCGGCCGGTACGACACGGCCCAGGAACCTCCCGTACGCCCCGCCTGACCACCTTCTCGCCGGTGCCGGTCACCTCCGCCGGGCGCGCTGCCCCCGCACCCGTACGGGAAGTTTCGGCGGCACCACCCCGTCGTCCGTCACCCGCTCGACCACCACCTCGCCGCGCACCAGCCGCGAGGTGTACCGCTCCACCTCCGGATGCGCCCACCCGTCCCCGGCGTCCCGCACCACCAGTCCGCCGCCCGTACGCCGCGGCGCCGGCGGCCACACCTCCAGCTCGATCCCCCCGGGCGTCCCGTCGGCCTCGGCCGGGCCCCGTACCGGGATCACCGCGCCCGCCCGCGCCAGCACCGGGATGTGCGACAGCGGGGCGTCCAGCAGGACCTGACCGGGCCCCTCGTACGCCGTCCCGGTCGCCGTGTCGTACCAGCGCCCGCGCGGCAGCCGCACCGCGCGCCGGTCCGCACCGGCCTCCAGCACCGGCGCCACCAGCAGCGAGTCCCCGAGCAGGAAGGCGTCCTCGCAGTCCCGCAGTGCCCGGTCCTCCGGCGAGCCCCACCACACCGGACGGGCGTACGGAGCGCCCGTCAGCCGTGCCAGCTGCGCCAGCGTCATGAAGTACGGCCCCAGCCGCTCCCGCTCCAGCAGGGCCGCCCGCGCGTGTCCGAGCACCTCGTCACCGAACTCCCACGGCTCCCTGCGGCCCGCCTCGATCGACGCGTGCGTACGGAACAGCGGCAGATACGCGCCCAGTTGGTACCAGCGCAGAAACAGCTCCGGCGACGGGCTCCCGGTGAAGCCACCCACGTCCGGCCCCGAGTACGGCACCCCGCACAGCCCCAGCCCCAGCACCAGGGAGAGCGAGGCGCGCAGCCCCGGCCACCCGGTCTCCACATCACCCGACCAGGTGCCGCCGTAGCGCTGCATGCCCGCCCATCCCGAACGGGAGAAGAGGAAGGGCCGCTTGTCGGGCCGCAGCCGAAGCAGACCCTCGTACCCGGCCATCGCCATCGTCAGCCCGTACACGTTGTGGGCCTCCCGGTGATCGCCGCCGCGCCCGTCGAGCGCGTGTCTGGCCGACCGGGGCAGCGTCATGTCCCCGAACGGCGCGAACGACACGGGCTCGTTCATGTCGTGCCAGACCCCCGAGAAGCCCTGCGCCAGCCTCTCCTCGTACAGACCGCCCCACCACTCGCGCACCGCCGGATCGGTGAAGTCCGGATAGACGCACTCGCCCGGCCAGACCTCACCCCGTACGTCGTCACCGCGCGCGTCCCGGACGAACGCACCGGCCGCCGAGCCGCTGTCGTACGTCTCGTTCCCCGGCTTCGCCTTCACCGCCGGATCGACGATCGAGACCAGCCGCACTCCCCGCGCCTTCAACTCCTTGGCGAGAGCGGGCAGATCGGGATAGCTCCGCCGGTCGACCGTGAACACCTGATGGCCCTCGTAGTGATCGATGTCCAGATGGAGCGCCGACAGCGGCAGCCCGCGCTCCCGGTAGCCCGCCACGATCCGCCGCACCTCCTCGGCGCCGCCGAAACCCCACCGCGCGTGCTGCGGCCCCAGCGCCCACGCGGGAGGCAGCGCGGGCACCCCCGTCAGGGCCGTCCAGCCGTGCAGCACCCGCGCGGGTGTGCCCACCAGCACCCAGCAGCGCAGCGGACCGCCCTCCATCCGCACCTCGGAGGTGCCCGGCCTGTCATGACCGGAGCCCGCGCCCTCCTCGCCCTCTTTAAGAGTGATGCGCCCGTCCCACGAGTTGTCGTAGAAGGCGAGATGCGTGCCGCCGTCCGCCACCACGAGCTGCACCGGCATGGTGATGTAGAGCGGATCGTCGCCAGGACCGAAGTGACCGCGCGGATCGGTGTTCCAGAGGCGGTACACACCGTCCCGCAGCCGGGGCCCCGAAGCCCGCCCGCCGAGCCCGAAGAAACGCGCGTCCGCGGCCACCTCGGCCCGCTGCGCCCAGCGCGCGGGCCCCTCGCCGTCCACCGGCTCCCACCAGCGCGGCGGCAGCTCACGGCGCACCACGACACCCCCCGGAGTCGCCACCTCCACCCCGCCGTGCCGCGAGACCGTGACCGTCACACGCTCCGAGATCACCCGCCAGCCGCCGTCCTTGTCCGGCTCCAGCACGGCCCGCGGATCGGGCTCGGGCGGATCGCACTCCAGCGCGTACGACGGCAGCGGCCCGGCCCCGTCCCAGCCCCAGAAGACCCCACCGCCGACGGCCACCCACACCCGCAGCTCGGCCCGCGCGAACCGGACGATCCCACCGCCCGCCAACGGCTCCGCGCCACTCATCGGTCCGGGCACCCTGGCCCGCTCCGCGCCACGAGCCGGCAGATCCCGTCCGTCCGTACGCCGGTGCCGCCAGGCCGACCGAACCGTCCGCATCCCCCGTACCGAACCGACATCTTTCATCGAACGCAGCAGTTCACGACCGTCCATGCTGATCAGCCTGCCATCCGGCCGAGACCGAACAGCCCGCGTTCAACTGCCGTTCACCCGTGGTCCGGCCATATGTCTCCCACGCCCCATCCAGGCACACAGCAGGGCCTGTCTGGTGCGAAGGACGATCACATGGCATCGTCCAGTGGAAGCCGGGGCGCACCTCCGCACGCGTGCGCGCGCCCCACGTACACCACGTGTCGAGCCAGCCCGGGAGCAACCGCATGACCTCAGCAGCCAGTCCAGCGCCACTGTGGCAGCCGGACGCCGACCGGATCGCGGCGGCGCACGTGACCAGATTCCAGGCCTGGGCGGCCGAACGGTACGGCGCCCCCGCCGAAGGCGCCTACGCGGCGCTGCACCGGTGGTCGGTCACGGAACTCGAAACGTTCTGGAAGGCCGTCGCCGACTGGTTCGACGTACGGTTCTCCACCCCGTACGAACGCGTTCTCGGCGATCGCGCCATGCCCGGCGCCGAGTGGTTCCCTGGCGCGACCCTCAACTACGCCGAGCACGCCCTGCGCACCGCCGACGACCCGGCACGCGCCGGCGAACCCGCGCTCCTGTACGTCGACGAGACCCAGGGACCCACGCCCCTGAGCTGGGCTGAACTGCGCCGCCAGGTCGCCTCACTCGCCGCCGAGCTGCGCGCCCTCGGCGTACGCCCAGGAGACCGCGTCAGCGGCTACGTCCCCAACGTCCCGCAGGCCGTCGTCGCCTTCCTCGCCAGCGCCGCCGTCGGAGCCGTCTGGACCTCCTGCGCACCGGACTTCGGCGCCCGCGGCGTCCTCGACCGCTTCCAGCAGATCGAACCCGTCGTCCTGTTCGCCGTCGACGGCTACCGCTACGGCGGCAAGGAACACGACCGCACCAAGACCGTCGCCGAACTCCGCGCCGAACTGCCCACGCTGCGCGCCGTGGTACACATCCCGCTCCTCGGCACCCCGGCCCCCGACGGCACCCTCGACTGGTCCGCCCTCACCTCCGCGGACACCGAACCGGTCTTCGAACAGGTCCCGTTCGCCCACCCCCTCTGGGTCCTGTACTCCTCCGGCACCACCGGCCTCCCCAAGGCCATCGTCCAGTCCCAGGGCGGCATCCTCCTCGAACACTTCAAGCAACTCGGCCTCCACTGCGACCTCGGCCCCGGCGACCGCTTCTTCTGGTACACCTCCACCGGCTGGATGATGTGGAACTTCCTTGTCTCCGGCCTGCTCACGGGAACGACGATCGTCCTGTACGACGGCAGCCCCGGCTACCCCGACACCGGCGCCCAGTGGGGCATCGCCGAGCGGACCGGGGCCAAACTCTTCGGCACCTCGGCCGCGTACGTCATGGCCTGCCGCAAGGCGGACGTGCACCCCGCACGCGACCACGACCTGTCCAAGATCGCCTGCGTCGCCACCACCGGATCCCCGCTGCCGCCCGACGGATTCCGCTGGCTCCACGACGAGGTCGCCGAAGACCTCTGGATCGCCTCCGTCAGCGGCGGCACCGACGTCTGCACCTGCTTCGCCGGAGCCGTCCCCACACTCCCCGTCCGCATCGGCGAACTCCAGGCCCCCTGCCTCGGCACCGACCTCCAGGCCTGGGACCCACAGGGCCGGCCCGTGCTCGACGAGGTCGGTGAACTCGTGATCACCAACCCCATGCCGTCGATGCCCGTCGGATTCTGGAACGACCCGGACGGCAGCCGCTACCACGACAGCTACTTCGACATGTACCCCGGCGTCTGGCGCCACGGAGACTGGATCACCCTCACCGACCGGGGCTCGGTCGTCATCCACGGCCGGTCCGACTCGACCCTCAACCGCCAAGGCGTACGCATGGGTTCGGCCGACATCTACGAAGCCGTGGAACGCCTCCCCGAGATCCGCGAGTCCCTCGTCATCGGCCTCGAAGAGCCGGACGGCGGCTACTGGATGCCGCTCTTCGTCCACCTCGCCGAAGGAGCCGAACTCGACGACACCCTGCGTGCCCGGATCAAGACGACCATCCGCCAGGAACTCTCGCCGCGTCATGTCCCCGACACGATCATCGAGGTCCCGGCCGTCCCCCACACCCTCACCGGCAAGCGGATCGAGGTCCCGGTGAAACGCCTGCTCCAGGGCACGGAGCTGGCCAAGGCGGTCAACCCCGGATCGGTCGACAACCTCGAACTGCTCCACTTCTACGAGTCCCTAGCCCGCGAACGGCGCGCGAACCGCGCCTAGGGCTGCCCTGGGACCGGCGCCGTTGTCAGACCCCCTGGCTACTCTGAGTGAGCATTGATCGACAGCGCTCAGGGGGAGTCATGGCGCACACCAACCGCACGAACACCAACCGCGGACAGCGCGGGAAGACCGCCGGACGGACCGGCCCGACGGGCACTTCGGGACGCGCGCGCAGCGAACTGCGCGCACTGCGCCGCGAAGTGCCCCGCACCGTCGGGCTGCTCGCCGACGAACGGGACTTCGCCGCCATGCGGGGCTACCGCACCTTCACCTTCGACGACCACCGGAAATATCTCCGGCGGGTCGACGGACTGCTCCGCTCCCTCGCCACCGAGGGAGCGCACACATCGGTCGCCCTCTTCGACCCGGAGGAGTTCGCCGAGTACTGCGCGGAGGCCGGACACGACCCGGACACCGTCATCGCCCGGGGCCGCTTCACCGCACGCATCGCCGCGAGCGGCGGCGCCGTCGTGCCCTACACCGGGCAACCCGTCGGCCAACTCGTCCCACAACTCGTCAACACCGCCGTCCGCAGGGCCACCTGGGAGTACGCCGCGATGGTCCTCGCCGACCTCGGGGAGTGCGCCGACTGCGGCGTGGACATCGGACGCGCCTCGTTCGACCGCGCCTCACGGCTCCTGACCCATCTGATCGAGCGCGCCGGACCGGGCACACACCACCTCGTGTGCAGCGTCCCGGCACCGGACGAACAACTCCTCGCCGCCCTCCAGGTGATGAGGCCCGACACCGGGCCCGCGCGGCTCGACACGTCCGAGAGCGCGGAGTTCGTGACCGTCCTCGCGGCGGGCATCGCACTCGACAGCCCCGGCGGAGTCGTCCTTCGTACGACGCGACCGGACGCCCCGGACCGGCTCCACGGCTGGCGGCTCAGGGGCAGCGGCCTCGCCCCGCTCAGCGAAGGCCAGGTCTTCAGCGCCTACTGCACCGACGCCGACACGGGCGAGCCGCTCTCCCCGGAGCCGGGGGTGGAGTACCGCGCGGGCTTCGACCTCGGTATCGAGGACGCGGACATCCACCGCTGAACGCGAGGAGCTTCCCGCCGCGATGCGACGGGAAGCTCCCAGGACGCCGAACGACGGGTCACTCGCCGGACAGCACACCCTGGGCGGCGGCCCGCGCCTCCTCGGCGGTGTCGGCCGCGCGCGCGGCGGCGGCGGCACGCTCGCACTGCGCGAGCGAGTACTTCGCCAGCGTCGCCCGTACGTACGGGATCGACGCCGCGCCCATCGACAGCGACGTCACACCGAGCCCGGTGAGCACACACGCCAGCAGCGGATCGGCAGCCGCCTCACCACACACACCACAGCTCTTGCCCTCGGCACCGGCGGACTCCGCGGCCATCGCCACCAGATCGAGCAGCGCCGGCTGCCACGGGTCCTGCCACCGCGCCACCGCGCCCACCTGACGGTCGGCCGCGAAGGTGTACTGAGCGAGATCATTGGTCCCCAGCGAAAGGAACTCGACCTCCTGAAGAACCGAACGCGCCCGCAGAGCCGCCGACGGAATCTCCACCATCGCCCCGAACTTGGCGTTCAGCCCCGCCTCCCGGCACGCGTCGGCGAACGCCTTGGCGTCGGTCCGGTCGGCCACCATCGGCGCCATGACCTCCAGATACACCGGAAGCCCCTCAGCGGCCTTCGACAGCGCGGTGAGCTGCGTACGCAGCACATCCGGGTGGTCGAGCAGACTCCGCAGCCCGCGCACACCGAGCGCCGGATTCGGCTCGTCGGCCGGGGTCAGGAAGTCCAGCGGTTTGTCGGCGCCCGCGTCCAACACCCGTACGACCACCCGGCCTTCGGGAAACGCCTCCAGCACCTGCCGGTACACCTCGACCTGCTTCTCCTCCGACGGCGCCCGCTTGCTGTCGTCCAGGAACAGGAACTCGGTACGGAAAAGCCCCACACCCTCGGCGCCCGCCTCCACGGCCGCCGCCACATCGGCGGGACCACCGACATTCGCCAGCAGCGGCACCTTGTGCCCGTCGGACGTCGCACCCGGCCCGGAGGAGGCGGCCAGCGCGGCCCGCTCCGCCTCGGCGGACTTGGCAAGCTCCGCCCGCCTCGAAGCGCTCGGCTCGATGAAGACCTCACCCGTACTGCCGTCGACAGCGACCATCGTGCCCTCCGCCACCTCGACGGCACCGGGCAGCGCCACCACGGCGGGCACCCCGAGCTGTCGCGCCAGAATCGCGCTGTGACTGGTCGGCCCGCCCTCCTCGGTCACGAAGCCGAGCACGAGCGTCGGATCCAGCAGCGCCGTATCGGCGGGAGCCAGGTCACGCGCGACCAGTACGTACGGCTCGTCGCTGTCCGGCACACCCGGCATCGGCACCCCGAGCAACCGCGCCACGATCCGGTTCCGTACGTCATCCAGATCCGCGACCCGCCCGGCCAGATACTCACCGGCGCCCGCGAGCAGCTCCCGGTAGGAGGCGAACGCGTCGTACACGGCACGCTCCGCCGTACTCCCGTCGGCGATCCGCCGCTCCACGTCGGACATGAGTTCCGGGTCCTGGGCCATCATGGCCTGCGCCTCAAGAACCCCCTGCGCCTCACCACCGGCCAGATTGCCCCGAGCGATCAGGTCGGCGGCCACAGCCTCGACGGCCTGCCGCGCACGCCCCTGTTCGCGCTCGGCCTCCTCGGCCGGGATCTGCCTGACCGGCGGTTCGAGAACCGCTGTACCCATGTGCCGAACCTCGCCGATGGCCACCCCATGGCTGACGCCGACGCCTCGCAGCGTTGTCTGCATTGCACCCGTCTCCGGTTGTGCGACGACCGACCGGATCGCCGCGGTTGATGAACTGACCGCCGGTCATGACGGCCGACGGCCGTGACGACTGTCCGGCGTGGTCAGCGCCAGCCGAAGAGCGTGTCGCCGGACTTCACTTCGCCGTCCCGGACGACATCCGTCAGCGCCTCGGCGCCCGCGTCCAGCGCCACCACCGGACACACCGGGGACTTGCCGGCGGCCTCGACATCGACGGGATTCCAGCGCACGACGCCCTGCCCGCGCCGCACGGTGTCGCCCTTGGCGACGAGGAGTTCGAACCCGGCACCGTTGAGCTGGACCGTGTCGATACCGAGGTGCGTCAGCACGCCGTGTCCCTCGGAGTCGAGTACGACGAAGGCGTGGGGATGAAGGGAGACGACGACCCCGTCGACCGGCGCGACGGCCTCGGACGGCTCCCGTACGGGGTCGATCGCGGTACCGGGGCCCACCATCGCATCGGAGAACACCGGATCCGGCACAGCCGCGAGTCCGATGGCGCGTCCAGCAAGCGGGGACGTCACGCTGGTCATGGGGGCCTCCCAGGGGCGGAGATTCGTCTGCCGTCGTCACCGCCTGTCATGGGACGACGTACCGTTCAGAAGCGTAAGTCATATGAAGTGCCGGTTCCGCCCGAGAGCTGCCAGTTGGCGGGTCTCACCAGGGGCGGAAAACGATTTGCCTGCCAACAGGGACGGCATGTACTGTCGTGCCCCTGCCTGACGCCAACGCGACTTCGAGTCTGCGGTCGGCAGCACCTATCAAGTCAGAAACTCTCTCGGATTGCTGCTTCCGCATGCCTGCGGAAGGTGTGGTCAGAGGAAGCGAAAAGGCCTGCTAGGGTTTGAAACGCAAGACAGCAGGACCGAAGGGAAAGCCCGGAGGGGCCCGGAGACGGGACCGAAGGAAGCGTCCGTTCCTTGAGAACTCAACAGCGTGCC
>NZ_JBHXRX010000067.1:0-41328 GCF_042714995.1 Streptomyces sp. NPDC058665 | reverse complement strand
AGGGGGGACCCTGTGGGAGAGTAGGACGCCGCCGAACAATTATTGGCCTCGGCCCCTGGACCATTCGTCCGGGGGCCGAGGCATTTCTGCGTTCAAGACCCTTTTTGCGACGGGCGGTCTTGCGGAAACTGGTTTGTGGACCGGGGCCCCGGGCGCGGAGGATCGGCCGCATGAATCAGACACCTGTCGTACGTGCCGTTCGCGCCGACGAATGGGCCAGGGCCAAGGAGTTCCGGCTGGACGCTCTGCGGGATCCCGCCGCGCCGGTCGCCTTTCTCGATACGTACGAGGACGCCGTACAGCGTCCGGACTCCTTCTGGCGGGAGCGGACGGAGGGATCGGCGCGGGGCGCATCGGCGCGGCAGTTCGTGGCCGGACTGGCGGACGGGGGCTGGGCCGGTTCGGTGGTGGTGCTGGTCGAGCGGCGGGGTGCGACCGATGTGCTGGGCGGCCGGAGCGATCACGACCAGGCGCATATCGTCGGTGTGTACCTGCGGCCGGAGCACCGGGGCGCCGGGCTGCTCAAGGAGCTCTTCGACGCGGCCGTCGCGTGGGCGTGGTCGTTGGAGGAGCCGCGTGCCGAGCGAGTGCGGCTGTTCGTGGACGAGCGGAACGGGCGGGCGCGGGCCGCGTACCGCAAGCTCGGATTCGAGCCGACCGGGGAGACCCTGCCGGTGCGGAACGATCCCGCCGCGCGGGAGTTCGAGCTCGCGGTGCCACGACCGGGTGTCTGAAGCGGGTGAACGGGGTGGCTCAGGCGGGCAGTTCCTGGTGGGGCCAGCGGTCCGGCCAGCGGTCCCTGCCCTGTTCGCGTGAGCGCAGGAGGGCCAGCGCCGGCATTCCCTGCTCGTCCCCGTCCGCCAGCAGTTCGGGCAGCGCGGGCAGTGGTGCCACCGCCGCCACGTCGTCCAGCACCAGGGTCATTGGTGGGTCGAGCCGACCGGCGGATGACCGTACGGCCATGCGGCGGCCGTGCTCGACCACGCTTGAGGCGAGAGCGGTGAGCAGCGGCATCGCTCCCGGACGAGTGCGCGGATCTTCGATCGGCTCACCCACCACATAGAGCGTGCCCCCCTCGGCCGCGAAAGAATCCAGTGCGAGCGAGTCGGCGCGATTGGGTGTGCACGTCTCGCGGATGTGGATGGACGACAGGGACGTCAGGGCGCGGGTCGTCAACTGCTGGGCGATCTCCCGGCGTTCGGGGTGCGCGGTGAGTGCCGACTCCAGCAGGCCCGCGAGCCCGGATGCGGCCTTGGGGTGGATGCGCAGGAGCCGTACGGCGTCGTGGGCGTTGCCTCCCTGCGCCCAGCGGTGCACCTGCTTGAAGGGCCGTCCGTCGACCGCGGCGGCGTGCAGCCAGCAGCGCAGCAGGGTCTGCGCCGTGTCGGCCATGGCGGCGTCGAGCCGGGCCGGCGGGCGTACGGGGCCGAGCAGCGCGGCGGCACGCGCGGTGGCGGTGTCGGCGTCCTCGCAGCCGGTGGTGGGGGACCAGTGGAGGCGGGCCGGGGTGTCACAGAGGTGACCGGGGTCGTAGATGAGGACGGGGCCCAGTTTGGCGCGGGCGTCCTTGGTCTCGGACCAGACGGTGGGGTCGGAGGTGATGACGAGCGCGGGGCCCTCGGCGTCTTGGATGGCCTGCACGGCGGCGGGGCGGCGGGTGTGGGGGGCGCCGTAGCGGACGTGGGCGTACGGGGCGGTACGGGGGGCGGGGACCGGTACAGGGGCGGGTACGGGCGGGGCGGCGGGTTGGGCCTGCTCGACAGGCACGGGGGCGGGGGCCGGTGCCGGTTCCGGGGCCTGCTGCGCCGGGGGCTCCGGCGCGTACGCCTTCTCGGCCCGCTCCTCCCGCGACTCCCGCTCCTCCCGCGCCCGTTCGCGTTCCCGGAGCCGTACCGTACGCAGCGCGCGCCAGCGGGCCACCACGCCCAGCACGAACACCGCCAGCACCGTCGCCACCATCAGCTCGCCGATGAACAGGCCCCAGAACAGCCCGTATCCGGAGAGTTCGCCCGGCGGTGTGTCCGGCCACGCGGCCGGGAGGTCGTGCGGGGCCGAGACCAACTGCCGTACCGCCGACGGCGTCCGCATGAAGGTCACCGTGTCCGGCCACGAGCCGTGCGCGAAGAGCGCGGCGAGGCCTGTCGCCGTCCACACGAACAGCGTGATCCCGAGCAGGAATCCCAGCACGCCCAGGATCAGCCCATCCGGGATCCCGCGCTCCGGGGCCGCGCCGTTCGAACCATTGCCCGCAGCCATGCCCGTCACGCCACCGTGGACTCGGAGGACGCGTTCAACCGCTGCTGTTCCATGAGGATCGCGCGCTGTTCCGCCTCCCACTCGGCGGCCCGTACGTCGTCGGGCAGTCCGCCGCTCAGGGCGTCGGCGGCGTCCGAGGCGTTGGACGCCTGGCTGTTCTCCGTCATCGCGCGGTCGGTGAAGACCAGTGGTCGTTCGGCCTCGGTGACCAGGTGTTTGACGACCTGGACGTTGCCGTTGACGTCCCACACAGCGATACCGGGCGTGAGGCTTGGGATGATCTCGACCGCCCAGCGCGGCAGTCCGAGGACCTGACCGGTGGACCTCGCCTCGTCCGCCTTCTGCGCGTAGATCGTCCGGGTCGACGCCATCTTGAGGATGGCGGCGGCTTCCTTGGCCGCGGCGCCGTCCACCACGTCGGAGAGATGGTGGACGACCGCCACGAACGAAAGACCCAGCCGACGGCCGAACTTGAGGAGCCGCTGGAAGAGCTGTGCGACGAACGGGGAGTTGATGATGTGCCAGGCCTCCTCGACCAGGAAGATGCGCTTCTTCCGGTCGGGGCGGATCCAGGTGTGCTCCAGCCAGACGCCGACGATCGCCATCAGGATCGGCATCGCGATCGAGTTGCGGTCGATGTGCGAGAGGTCGAAGACGATGAGCGGCGAGTCCAGGTCGATGCCGACGGTCGTCGGCCCGTCGAACATGCCGCGCAGGTCGCCGTCGACGAGCCGGTCGAGGACGAGGGCGACGTCCAGGCCCCAGGCCCGTACATCGTCTATGTCGACGTTCATCGCCTCGGCCGACTCCGGCTCCGGGTGGCGCAGTTGCTCCACGATGTCCATCAGGACGGGCTGGCGCTCGACGATGGTGGCGTGGACGTAGGCGTGGGCGACCTTGAGCGCGAAGCCGGAGCGCTCGTCCAGACCGTGGCCCATGGCGACTTCGATGATGGTGCGGAGCAGGGCGAGCTGGCCGGTCGTGGTGATCGCCGGGTCGAGGGGGTTGAGCTTGATGCCGCCGTCGAGGGCCGCCATCGGGTCGAGCCGGATGGGGGTTATGCCGAGCTCCTGCGCGATGAGGTTCCACTCGCCGGCGCCGTCCTCGCCCTGGGCGTCGAGGACGACGACCTGGCGGTCGCGGAAGCGCAGCTGCCGCAGGACGTACGTCTTCTCCAGGGCCGACTTGCCGTTGCCGGACTCGCCGAGGACGAGCCAGTGCGGGGCGGGGAGTTGCTGGCCGTACAGCTGGAAGGGGTCGTAGATGTAGCCCTTGCCGCTGTAGACCTCCCGGCCGATGATGACGCCCGAGTCGCCGAGGCCGGGTGCGGCGGTCGGCAGATAGACGGCCTGTGCCTGGCCGGTGGACGTACGGACCGGGAGCCGGGTGGTCTCCACCTTCCCGAAGAGGAAGCTGGTGAAGGCGTCCGTGAAGGCGGACATGGGATCTCGCATCACAGGCCCCTATCAGCGGCGGTCGGCTTCTGAACAGTGGTCGTCGGGTGGCGGGCGGTGCTCATCGGCGGATGCCGGTGGCGAACGGCAGGGTGTTCACGAACGCCCGGTGGTGCTCGCGGTCGCACCACTCCAGCTTCAGATACGACTTGCCGGCGGACGCCCGGATCGTCCGCTTGTCCCTGGCCAGGGCCTCGGGCGAGCGGGACGACACCGTGATGTACCCGACAATGTTGACCCCCGCCGCGCCACTGGCGAGATCTTCACCCCGCTGGTCGAGCCGGCCGTGCGCCGCGATGTCGCGCGGGTCGACGGTGCGGTTCATCTTGGCCGCGCGGCTCGCGTCGGCCTCGTCGTTCGTCTTCTCCGTGAGCATCCGCTCGATGGCGACCTCGGTCGGCTCCAGGTCCATGCAGACCGCGACCGTACGGATCACGTCGGGTGTGTGGACGAGTAGCGGGGCGAGGAAGTTGACGCCGACCGGGGTCATCGGCCACTCCTTCACCCAGGCCGTGGAGTGGCACCAGGGCGCGCGGGTGGAGGACTCGCGGGTCTTGGCCTGGAGGTACGTGGGCTCCATGGCGTCCAGCTCGGCGGGCCAGGCGTTGCGCTTCGTCATGGCCTGGATGTGGTCTATGGGGTGGTCCGGGTCGTACATCGAGTGCACGAGCGAGGCCAGCCGGGCCTGCCCGAGCGGCTGGCGGACGCGGATGTCGGCCTCCGCGAGGCGGGCGCAGATGTCGGTGAGCTCGCGGGCCATGACGACGGCGAGGCCGGCGTCCTTGTCGAGCTTGCGGCCCCGGCCGCCCCTCCCGCCGCCCGCGGCCTGGCGGGTGGCGCGGGCCATGGCCTGGCCCTCGGAGGCCAGTTCGCGGGTGTAGTGCATGCAGGCGACGAGATAGGCGCGGTGCTGCTCGCTGGAGGTCGAGACCATGGACTGGAGCTGCTCGTACGACTCCTGGAGCCAGCCCGGGGACGCGGAGTCACCGCGCTGGGCGACGTCCTTGGCGTGCGCGTCGGGGTCGGCGGGGAGCGTACGGGCGAGCATCTGGAGGCGGGTGACGAAGCCGTCCCCGTTGGCGACGTGCTTGAGGAGCGTGCCGAACCGGTCGACGAGCGCTTCCTGGTCCTCGCTGTCGCGCAGGCCGACGCCGGGGCCCTCGATCTCGATGGCGGCGGTGACGGTGCGGCGGTCGGCGTGCAGCAGGACGGCGATCTCGTCGGGCCCGAAGGGTGCGGCCAGCCAGTTGATCCGCCCGATGCCGGGCGGGGGGCCGACCTCGACCTCGCGGCCGTCGGCCATGGTGCCGGACTCCATGGCGGCGGAGCGGTAGGTGGTGCCGTTGCGCAGGGTCCGTTTGAAACTGCGGTTGATCTCGAACCACTTGTAGACCGTGCGGTGCTTGTACGGGACGTACACCGCGGCCAGCGCGAGGAGCGGGAACCCGAGCAGTGTCACGATGCGCAGGGACAGGATGGGCACGACGAGGCCGCTCATCATGCCGAGGAACGCGCCGGCGATGATCAGCGCGATCTCGCCCGTCTCACGGTTCTTGCCGACGATCGCGTTCGGCCGCGCGCGGCCGATGAGATACGTACGGCGGGGCGCGACCGCATGGGACTGAGTCGTCAACGCCCTCCACCTCCTGTGCTGTTGTTACCGGTACCGCGGGTTCCGTGGTTGCTGCGGCTGCTGTGGGGGGTGCCGCTGGTGGGGCTGCTGGCGCGTGGGGCGGGGGCGGGCGAGGGGACGCTGCCGCCTCCGCCTCCCGAGGCTCCTGAGGAAGGGCGGCTGCTGTGGGCGGCGACGCCGCCGGAGACGGGGTTGGAGGGGCGGGCACCGCTGTTGCCGTCGTTGTTGCCGCCTCCGCCGCTGCGCCCGCTGTGGGTCTTGATGCCCTGGGAGACGACACCGGCGGGCGAACTGATCACGGCGGCGGCGCGGCCGCCGGAGGTGGACAGCTTGGCGTTGCTGCGGGCGCTCGCGATCTCGTCGCCGAAGCCGGGGACGAAGCGGTAGATCATGGCCGAGGCGAAGATCGCGAGGATGATGATGGCGAGCCCGGAGACGACGGCCGAGAAGGAGTCGGGCCCGTCGTCGGAGGTGAGCGCGCCGGCGAGGCCGAGGACGATGACGATGACGGGTTTCACCATGATGATGGCGATCATGAGCCCGGCCCAGCGCCGTACATGGCCCCACATGTTCTTGTCGACGAGGCCCGAGTAGACGACGACGCCGAGGAGGGCGCCGACGTAGAGCAGGATCGCCCGGATGAACAGCTCCAGATAGAGGATGCCGGCGGCGAGGATCGTGACGAGGGAGACGACGATCAGCATGATCGGCCCGCCGCCGATGTCGGTGTCCTTCTTCAGCGCTTCGGAGAACGTCCCGAAGAACACGTCGGTCTGCCCGCTGGTCCCGCTGGCGACGACGTCGGTGACGCCGTCGGTGGCGGAGACGAGGGTGTAGAGGATGAGCGGCGTGAAGGCGGAGGCGAGGACGGTGAGCCAGAGGAACCCGATGGCCTCGGAGATGGCGGTGGTCAGCGGGACGCCGCGGATGGCGCGCTTGGCGACGGCGAGGAGCCAGAGGATGAGGGTGAGGATGGTGGCGGCGGCGAAGACGACGGCGTACTGGGAGAGGAAGGCGGTGTTGGTGAAGTCGACCGTGGCGGTCTCCTTCACGGCTTTGGAGAGGGTGTCGACGGTCCACGAGGCGGCCTCGGCGCAGCCGCGGGCGAGGGCGGTGAGGGGGTCGACGATGTCGGTGGGGTCGTTGAGGGGTGGGGAGTTGCGGGAGGAGCTGCTCGCTTCGCCGTCCTCGCAGTACTCCTTGGCTGGGCCGATCAAGAGGTCGCAGGGGTTGTCGCTCGGGGACGGCGAGGGAGTGGGCGCCGCTGTCGCTCGCGCGGCGAACAGAAACAGCCCGGTCTGCACGGTTGCCAACGCGGTGACGACCGAGCGAATACGGACGCGGTAGCTACCTGGCATAGGTGAAGCCTCCGTACTCATCAACAGCCTTGCTGATCTCGTCGGCGGTGGAAGCGGCGATGTCACCCGGAACCGGGGCGGGACCGTCCTTCTGGGAGTCGGCGGTCACCCTCCAGTCATCGGCCGTCCACTGCAGGTCGAAGGTCCAGGTCTTCCACGTCGTGTTGACCGGGTCGGTGGAGTCCGGGCCGGACATACCGATGAGACCCGTGTACCAGACGGACACCTTCGCGGTGTCGCCGGCGAAACTCTCCACCTTGGTGCCCACCGGGACCGTTCGGGAGACGAAGGTGCTGTCGGCGGGAGCATTCCCCTTGGCGTCGAGACCGAGTTTGGCCAGGAACTCCGGAGAGTAGGCCTCGTCCTGCGGCCCCTTCAGTTTCGCGGCAGCGGCGGGCGTGTAGATGGTGTCGACGATCCTGTGCCTGCTGTCGCTGTTGAACATGCCGTCAGAGCCGAGGGCTACCGCGTAGTTGGAGGCCGCGCTCTCCGCCCCCTGCTCGTCCTTCGCGAACCCCGAAGGAATCCCCCCGTTCTTCCCCGTCACCGGCTTCACCCCCGACGCCGCCGTCGGGTCCGTGCCCGGCGCGTTGTCGGCGCCGCCCTTGCCCGACGCGTCCGTGTCGTCGCCGCCACCGCGGTTCGCGAACGCGATAGCCGCGATCAGCAGCACCACCACGCCCACCATCGCGATCAGTGAGCGTGAACTCCGTTGGGGGCGGCGGGCGCCCCCGTATCCGTCGCCGGCCCCGCCGTCCGGCAGGCGCGTGCGCGTCTGGCCCATGCCGCCGAAGCCGTCGTCCGCCGGCCGGCCGGGGTCGTTCCCGTGGCCGTGCTGGCCGTGCTCGTCGCCGAAGCTCATGCCGCGTCCGCCCCCTCGACCGGTTCGACCGGTTCGACCGTGTGCAGTGCCGCTTGCGGTACCGCGTGGCACGACGGGCACGACGGTAGCCGCACTGGTTTCCGCGCGGACGCGGTGTGGTGACTCGACATCAGGGAGACGCAACCTCGGCGGATGGGCGCGACGGACGGATGGTGAGGGGACGGATGGTGTCGATTCGGATGATGTTGAGGGTGGGCCGGGCGGACCCGGCGTGGATCGGACCGAAGTGACGCTAAACAGCCATCCCGTACACAATCGTGAAGACCGTCCCGAGGGACCCGATGATGAAGACGCCGGTCAGTCCGGCGACGATCAGGCCCTTGCCCTGCTCCGCGCTGAAGGTGTCCCGCAGCGCGGTCGCGCCGATACGCTGCTTGGCCGCACCCCAGATCGCGATGGCGAGACAGAGCAGGATGGCGATGGCCATCACCACCTCGACAATGATGCGCGCTTCCGTGCCCAGGTTCCCGAAGGGCCCCCAGCTCGGAGCGATACCACCGATGATGGTGTTGATGTCGCCCTTCTCGGCGTCCACGTCCATGCAACTCACCGCCCCTGTTGGGTTGTTAAGTGACCGCGCCCCGGCGGCACGGATCGCCTTCTATCTTCGCTGATGGAACCGGCCTCGTATGCCGACTTGGCGGGTCTCTTTACCCGATCCCCGCACGTTTGACCGATCCGACCGCCCTGACCTGCGTCGTGAACCGGAGTATGCGAGTACGCGTACGGTCACTCTGTGTATCACGGAGAGTGACTCCGGGCAATGATTGGCGTTGTGCACTCTTGCGCCCGCCGCGGTTTTGCGTCCGTGCGCCATCCGTGCGCCAGTCGCGGGCGGAGACAGGCCCACCGTACGGGTGAACCTGCCCGGGACGCCGCGACGTTGCCGGGCGCGGCCGATGCCAACGGGGAACGGGGCTTCGGTCCTTCCGCGGCGGCTCCGTCCGTTCTTCCGCCTCCTTTCCGTGCGGCGTCCGTCCGGTCCCGGGTTGGGACAGTGCCACCCGACATCCCGGACAACAGAGGACAGGGGCGGGTGGCATGACTGGCCATACGGGCGGATTGCGGGCGCTGGCCGACGAGGCGGGCGCGGGGCCGGAGGTCTCGGGCGCGGGGCCGGGGGAGCGGCTGTCGCACAGCGACGGGCCGTGGACGCGGGCGGCGGGCGGGGCGGAGGTGATGCGTACACAGCTGGCCTGTCTGAAGGCGGAGTTCGAAACGGCGCACGAGGGCGTGGCGGGCGGCGGGGAAGGGCTGAGCGTCGTCGGGGTGCTGGCGACCGTACGTACGTCATGGGAACGGCGCATCGAGGCAGCGCGCGACGAGTGCGGAAGCCTGGCGGGGCCGTTGCGGGCGGTGGCCAGGACGCAGGGTGAGCACGACACCGCGATCGGGTCGGGAATCGCCGCGGTTGACGCGGCAGTCGACGCGGGGGTCGCGCGGTGAGCGGTGGCGGGCTCACGTGGGAGCGGTTACGGGATGTGAGATGCGCCGAGCTGGAGGGTGCGGCGGACGGCTGGGGCAGGGCGAGCAACCGCGCGGACGCGGCACGTGACCGGATCGACAAGCAGCTGCTCGCGGGGCTGACCGCGGCTCAGGAGGGCGAGGCGGCGCGGGCGGCGGTGGGGCGGTTGCGGGCGCTGGGGCGGAACTTGTCGTACATCTACACGGAGTGCGGGCTGGTCCGTACGACGCTGAACAGCCTCGCCCAGGACCTCCGCGGCCCGCAGCGGCAGCTTCGGGACGCGCTGGAGGAGGCGGGCGGCCTGGGGCTCACGGTGCAGGTGGACGGGTCGGTGAGTTATCCGGCGGCGGGGGAGGATCCGTTCACGAAGGAGAAGCTGCGGGGCGGTACGGCGTCGGGCCACGCGTATCTGCGGTCGGGTCCGCCGGCCGGGCTCACGAGCCCGAACCCGCTCGCGGCGAAGGCGCAGGGTATCGCTGACCGGATCGCCCGTGCGCTGAGCGGGGCGGCGGAGATCGACGCGCGGTACACGGAGACGCTGCGGAAGCTGACCGCGCGGGACGGCCTGAAGGTCACGGCCGCGATGTGGGCGGACGCGAGCGGGGACGCGGCGGCGGTGCGCGCGCTGACGGCGGACTACCTCAGGGCGGCGATCCCCCACGAGGCGACGGCGGCGGAACGCCTGGCCTGGTGGCGGGGCCTGACGGCGGAACAGCGGGAGGAGTACCTGGCGGTCCACCCGGACCTGATCGGCAACCTGGACGGCATCCCGGCCACGGTCCGCGACGCGGCGAACCGCGACAACTTGGCGCTTCTGATGGGGAAGCTGGAGGGGGCGGAGGACGACAGGTCGCGGACGATGCTGGCGGGCCTGAGATCCATCGACGGGCAGTTGCGGGCGGGAGGTCATCCGCCGATGTTTCTGCTGGGTATCGGGGACGAGGGGAATGGGCGGGCGATCGTGTCGTACGGGAATCCGGATACGGCGAGGAATGTGTCGGCGTATGTGCCGGGGCTGGGGACGGGGTTGGACGAGAGTTTCGCGGAGGACGATTTGAAGCGGGCGAGGGATACGTGGATGGGTGCGCAGGAGTACGACGCGTCCACGGCGTCGATCGTGTGGCTCGGATATAACGCGCCGCAGCTTTCGCTGGACGACATCCCGGGGAATTCGGACGTGATGTTCACGGACCGGGCGGAGGCGGGAGCGTCGGCGTACGGCGGCTTCATGGCGGGAATCGCGGCGACGAACGAGAATGAGAACCCGCATGTGACGGCGGTGGGCCACTCGTACGGTTCCCTGACGGTGGGCCAGGCCGCGCAGAGGGAAGGGGGTATTCCGGGCGTGGACGACATTGTGCTGGTGGGCAGCCCGGGAACGGGCGCGGATTCCGCGGACGAGCTGGGGGTGGGCAGAGGCCATGTCTACGTCGGCGCGGCGGAGAACGACCCGGTGACGCGAGCACCGGCGAAGGCGGAGGCGCAGGGCATGGGGATGGGCGCGCTGGGGGGAGCGTCGGCGGGGGCGGTGCTGGGAGGGCCGGTGGGGGCGGCGGTCGGCGGGGCGGGGGGTGCGGCGGCGGCGTATTTCGCGCAGGACGCGCAGACGAGGGAGAGCGAGATCTGGTTCGGCACGGATCCGGCGCACGAGGATTTCGGGGCGAGGAGATTCAGGGTGGATGACGGGCCGAGTTTGGTTGTGGGTGGGGTGCAGGCGCATTCCAACTATTTCAATCCCGGAAAGGACGTCACGTCCGCGGACAATATCGCCAGGATCGTTGTCGGGGACTACCGATACGTTCAGATGGACAGGCACAGGAGGGGATGAGATTGCGACGCGCCCTGGGACTTGCATTGGCTTGCGTCACAATGGTCGGATGCGCGGCACCCGACGGATCCGGAGCGGATGGGGAGCGGGTTTTGAACATGCAGGAGGCAGCGGACCGTGCGGATTCCATTCTTGAGGGCACCTTTCGCGCGATTCGGCCCGAGGTCAGGTGGACGCACGGTGAGACAACCGCAGGGAGCTGCGACTTGTCGCGGCGTCGGGCTGTGATGACGATTATTTCCGAGCAGCGACGTGGCGGATTCCTCGGAGTTGTCGAGCGATCCTGGCGGAAGAGCGGCTACGAGATCACCTCCGTCAACAGCAGCCCCAAGTTCCCCGCCATCTACGGCAGATCCCCCGACGGATTCGGGATCAGACTCAGCATCGGAGGAGAGGGCCAGGCCTTCTTCGAGGTCGCTACTCCATGCGTGGAGAAATCAGCCGTCGCGGACCCCACGGCTGAGACCAACGGCCCCAACTACGCCGGCGGCCCTATTCCTCGTCCCGACGCCCACGACGACTTCTGGTCTGCGGCCACACCCACCCCCCGCACCTGAGCCGCAGTCAGCTCCCCATGCCCCCCGCCCCGCCCCTGTGGCACAGTCGTTCCCGTGGATGCCCTCAGAGCCCAGGACCCCGCGCGCATCGGTGACTACGTGCTGCTCGCGCGGCTCGGGGCGGGTGGGATGGGGCAGGTGTATCTCGGGCGGTCGCCCGGGGGGCGGCTCGTGGCCGTCAAGGTCGTGCGGGAGGAGATCACCGAGCATCCCGAGGCTCTCGCCCGGTTCCGGCGGGAGGCGGAGACCGTTCGCGCCGTGCGCAGCGCGTACACCGCGAACCTGATCGACGCCGGGCTGGACGCCGCCCCGTACTGGATCGCCACCGAGTACGTCACCGGCCCCACCCTCGCCCGCGCCGTGCACGAGCGGGGGCCGTTTCCCGCCGAGACCTGTCGGCGGCTGATCGCCGCCATGGCCGAGGGGCTGGCCAGCGTCCACGCGTACGGCGTCACGCACCGCGATCTGAAGCCGCAGAACGTTCTCCTGGCCGCCCAGGGGCCCCAGTTGATCGACTTCGGCATCGCCCGCGGGGCCGGGCAGACCGCCCTCACACAGGACGGCCAGGCGCCCGGTACGCCCGGCTACACCGCGCCCGAGGTGCTCGCGCGCAACGAGGTGGGCGATGCCGCCGACATCTTCGCTCTCGGCGCGACCGTCGCCTACGCGGCCACGGGGCGCGCGCCGTTCGGGGTCGGGGACGGCGCCGCCGTGAGTTACCGCGCCGTTCACGGGGAGATCGACGTCGCCGGGGTCGAGCCCGCTCTCGCCGCGCTCATCCGTGAGTGCGTCGCCAAGGATCCCGCCCGCCGGCCCGATCCGGCGGAGCTCATCCGGCGGTGCGCCGTGGACACGGCCCTCGTGGACGATCCCGCCTACCAGCCGCTGGTCGCCATGGCCGACGTGGTGCCGGACACGCCCCAGCGCCCCCAGCACGCGACGCCGCCGGCGATACACCACCTCCCGACCCAGGGACCCCCGCCGTCAGTCCCGACACGCTCCTCCCGGCGCGGTACCCCCTGGCTCGTCGCCACCGCTGTCGGCGCCGTCGTCGGGGTCTCCGTCGCCACGGCCGTGTGGCTCCTCCCGGGAGCCGGGGGCGACGGCGGAAAGAGCGGCGGTGCCGCCCCGAGCGGCGGTGCCTCCAAGAAGCCCGCCGGCGACGCCACTCCCGACGGCCCTCCCCAGTACATCCAGGACATCGGCACCTCCCGGCACGCCTGGAACGGTCTCAGGGACAGCTGCAACCTTCCCGGCGAGGAGGAGCCGCCGCTCCAGTTCCAGTACTCCGTCACCACCCCCGAGACCGACTTCACCGGTGAACTCCCTCCCGGCAAGGTGGAGATCGGCTACCGGCTCAAGTACGAGGAGCCGAACCTTCCCCCGTACTACCTCGCCGTCGAGATCAAGCCTCCCCACCGGCTCGACGCCGACGGCCGCCCCGGCACCTCGGACCAGAACAGCGACCGGTTCGGCTTCGTGAGCAAGGCCGCCGATCTGTACGAGGGCGACGAGACCGAGTGGACGTTCCTCACCTACCCCGACGACTTCTCCTTCCGCGCCGACGGCAAGGTCCGGCCCGCGCTGCCGCTCTCCGACGACCCCGGCGAGTGGACCGTCGTCTACCACCACGCCACCTCGGACAAGGCCCACAAGAGCGTCCTGTGCACCGGATTCATGTCCACCGAGTCCGTGTCCGAATAGAACCGACACGACAGACGGAAAAATGGCGGTGAACGTGTCCTGGATGGGGGAGGGTTGAGGGGTGCGGAAATTCTGGATCGGCGGTGCGATCGGGCTCGGGCTGAGCCTGAGCTTTGTCGTGCTGCTCGTCGTCGGGACGTTCTCCGCGGCCGCGGGGCTCGGCGGCGCCGGAGGTGGTGGGGCGGTCGCCCTGGCCAAGGGGGCCGTGCCCGCGAAGTACCAGCGGCTGGTACAGGACTGGGGCAACCTCTGCCCGGCGATCAATCCCGCGCTGCTCGCCGCGCAGCTCTACCAGGAAAGCGGCTGGGACCCCGACATCGTGAGCCCGGCGAAGGCCCAGGGCATAGCGCAGTTCATCCCGGGGACCTGGGCGGCGCACGGGGTCGACGGGGACAAGGACGGCGACCGCGACGTCTGGGACCCCGAGGACGCGATTCCGTCGGCGGCGACGTACGACTGCAAGCTCGCCGGGTACGTCGTCGACGTGCCGGGCGACCAGACCAAGAACATGCTCGCGGCCTACAACGCGGGTGCGTACGCGGTCATCAAGTACGGGGGCGTCCCGCCGTATCCCGAGACGCAGAACTACGTGAAGGTCATCACCACCCTCGAACAGAGCTTCGCCCGCCCCGTCGGCCGCGTAGAACCCTCCCGCCAGGCCGCCGGTGCCATCTACTACGCGCAGAAGAAGCTCGGGACCAAGTATCTGTGGGGCGGGAACGGGACGCCCGAGCAGCAGGGGCGGTTTGACTGTTCCGGGCTTACTCAGGCTGCCTATCGGTCCGTCGGGATCGAGCTGCCCCGGGTCGCCAACGATCAGTACAACGCCGGCGAGCATCCCTCGCGCGATCAGCTCATGCCCGGCGATCTCGTGTTCTTCTCCGACGACCTCACCAATTCGCGGGCCATCCGGCACGTGGGCATCTATGTCGGTGGCGGGTACATGATCAACGCTCCGTACACCGGCGCCGTGATCCGGTTCGACAAAATCGACACTCCTGACTACTTCGGGGCGACCAGGGTCACCGAAGACGGCGCGAAATCGCTGCCGACCGATCTGCCCACCGGGCGGAAGTCCGATACGTGAAACGGCTGACGGGGCGTCGGTCCGACGGGTCGTAAGATGGGCCGCGAGTTGACATCCGGAAGGGTGGACTCAGGCCCGTCACGGGGCGCGCATGGCCGGAATTCTTCGTTCGTTCACCGCTCTGAGCTGCGACGATGTGTCACTCTTCGATAACGTCCTGGAGATCGTCCGGTGAAGTCTGGAACCTGGTGGGGTATCAGGCCGTTCCCTGGACTGGGGCTGTGGCGTTGATCGCGCAGCGCTGACCGCATGCACCACGGGGGTTGGTGGAAGCGACACGCCCGCAGGTGTGTCGTGGTGGGCAACAAGGCAAGGGGCCGCAGCACATGGCTGGACTCGCTATCGATGGGTCGAACCCCGACGTCAGCCTGCTCTACGACATCAACGGTCTGGCCGGGTCGGCCCCCGACTGGTTCGACCGCGGTGCGGAGTTCGCCGGCAAGTACGGGATCGTGACCGCGCTCGTCCTCGTCGGGCTCTGGTGCTGGTGGAGTGTGCGGCGGCAGCGGGCGGCCGAGGATTCGGTGGCCGCCGTCGCCGGGCTGCTGTGGGCGCCGCTCGCCGCCGGTGTCGCGCTGCTGGTCAACATCCCGATCCGGGAGTTCGTCGGGCGCGAACGTCCCTACGTCGACCACCCGGGGCTCGATGTCCTCGTGCCCCTCCGGACCGACTTCTCCTTCGTCAGCGACCACGCCACGATGGCCATGGCCCTGGCCACCGGCATCTTCGTCGCGCACCGCGGGTTCGGGCTCGCCGCGATCGGGCTCGCGCTGGTCGAGGGCTTCAGCTGGGTCTACATGGGCGCGCACTACCCGACCGACGTCATCGGCGGACTCGCCCTCGGTACGGCCGTGGTGCTGCTCCTTGCGCCGCTCGCCATGGCGCTCCTCACCCCCCTGGTGTCGGCGGTCTGCCGGTCGGGGCGGGCGGGGCTGCTCGTACGGTCGCGGGCCGCGCGGGACGCCGACCGGGCCGAGGCCGCCGAGGCGCCGGGGACCCGGCCGCTCGGCATCCCCGAGCAGCGGCCCGACGACAACAACCTCGCCGCGTAGGTCCTGTCCGGGCGGGTCTCAGAGGGCCTGGGGAAAGTCGAACAGGCGGCCGGGGTCGTACCGTTCCTTCAGCTTCTTCAGCCGTCCCGCCGCCGGGCCGTAGTACGCGGTGCGCCAGTCGGTCAGCGAGGGGTCGGTGTAGTTCTGGTACGCCGCGCCCGAGGCGTGTCCGCGCAGCGCGCCCTGGCCGGTTCTCAGCCACGCGCGCTGCGCGGTGCCGGATGTGCCGGGGCGCCAGGACGCCACGTACTGCGCGAGCATCCGGGAGCGGCGGTGTACGAAGGCCGTCGCCAGGGGGGCCACCCGGTTGATCGCGCCGCCGAGCGCCGTCAGCGTGATGGTGCCCGACCCCGCGCCGTCGGCGGCCGTGATCCGGCTGAAGTCCCGTACCGCCGACAGCAGGGCGTCGATGCCCGCCGGCGGGAGCGACCGGTCGAAGAAGTCCGAGGTCGCGGCGTACGTCTCCCGTCGCAGCGCGCCGTTCGTCCTGCGGCCGGGCGTTGTGCCGGGCAGCCGGCACTGGTCCTCGCCGAGTCCGGCGCATCCGGCGTACGCGCGCATCGCCTCCTCGTAGGTGCCCGGACGCAGCGAGACGAAGCTCGCCGATGAGCCCGCGCGGTCGGCGAGCCGGTCGGCGGCGTTCTTGAGGTCGGCCTCGCTGCCGAGGGTGAAGGCGGACACCGCGACCGTCGGGTCCGCGCCACCGCCCGCGCCGCCGCCCGCGCCCACCGCGACATGGAACGACGACCAGATCTCGTCCGGCTGGTCGGGGCCCCACTCCTGCCATGCCGCCAGCACCGAACGGGCCTTTGACCACGGCCAGTTGAAGTTCGCCGCGACCCCGGTGGTGGCGGGGTGGGTACGGAAGCGGAGCTCGGTGACAACACCGAAGTTGCCGTTGCCCGCACCCCGCAGGGCCCAGAAGAGGTCCTGGTTCTGCTCGGCGTCCGCGATCAGGCGCCTGCCGTCGGCCGTCACGACCGTCGCGGAGGTGAGGCTGTCGCACGTCAGACCGTACGCGCGGGAGACCACGCCATGGCCGCCGCCCAGCGTGAGACCGGAGATGCCGACGGTGGCGCAGGAACCGCCCGGGATCGTGAGGCCCTTCCGGGCGAGCGCCCCGTAGACCCCGGCGAGCTTCGCGCCCGCGCCGATCACCCCGTCCGACGCGGCGTCGCCGAGACCGTCGAGGGAGGAGACGTCGATGACGAGCCGGCCGTTGCCGCTGGACCAACCGGCATAGGAATGGCCGCCGTTGCGGATCGAGACGGGTGTGCCGTACCTCCGGGCGAAGCCCAGGCACTCCCTGATGTCGTCCTCGCCGGCGACGTACGCGACGGCTGCGGGCTTCAGGCCGTCGAAGCGGGTGTTGTAGAGCTGACGGGCCGTCGCGTACTCGCCGTCTCCCGGCCGTACGAGCCGTCCCGCCAGCCCCGAGGCGAGTGCGGCCCAGGCCGGGGAGGAGGAGGTACGCGCCGACGGGGGCCGGTTCGCCGAGGCGCCCGGCGAGCCCTTTCCGTCGGCCCCGCCTGCCCCGCCCGCGCCGTCCTCCCCGCCGCCGCCCGTGCAGGCGCTCACCGCGCCTGCCGTGGTCATGGCCAGCGCGGTGGCCAGCAGTGTGCGCCGTTCCATCGGGCGCCTCCCCGTGTCGGTCCGGTCAGTGTCCCGCCTGATGGGACGCGGCGTCCGTTCTCGCCCGGTCGCGGGAGCGCCGGGCCGGTCCCGACCAGCCGCATGTGCAGCGGGCGGTTAAGAACGAGCCTCGTTCGAAGGTCGATGTGAAGTGGCGTTCGTGGGGGGAGGCGGGCGGATCCGACCTCTCATGGTCGCGCACCTTCACACCGTACTCGCGCGCGCGTCCCTGGCCACGCGGTGGTGCGTGACGACGCGCGCGGGGCGTCGTTATGGGGACAGGGCGGCTCTCGGACGGACAGCACGAGCAACGGCGAGCGACGGCGGACAACTGCAAGCAACGGTAGGGCGTTGGGGGTTGGCAGGCGATGGTGCAGCAGCACAGACGCAAGGGCGTGGCGGTCGTCGCCGCTGCCGTGACGGTGGTGGGAGTCGTGGCGGGGAGCGCCGGCTGTTCCGGGAGTGAGGGCGTCATGGCCGCCGACGACCGGCCCGTCGGTGACCCGGCCGCCGTCCTCAGATCCGCCGACGTGCTGGTCGACGCGGGCAGTTCCAAGGCCCGGACCTCACTGGTGATGGCGACGGGCGGGACGCGCGTGACCATCAGGGGCGAGGGGCGGTACGACTTCCGTAAACGGATGGGGCAGCTCTCGGTCGTGCTGCCCACGGACCCCGCGGGCGCCGAGGAACACCGGCCCATCTCCGAACTGCTCGCCCCGGCCGCCCTCTACATGAAGAACCGGGGCGCCGGAGTGCCCGACGACAAGTGGGTCATGCTCGACTCCACGACCCTCGACGACGGCAATCTGGTCACCGGCGGCGCCACCGATCCGCTGACCGCCGCCGAACTGCTGCGTGCCGCCAAGGGCGTGGCCTACGTCGGTCAGCAGGAGCTGGCCGGGGTCCGGGTGTCGCACTACCGGGGCGTCACCGACATCGGGCGGGCCGCGAAGCGGGCGGCGCCGTACGCGCGCGACGCGCTGGCCGCGGCGGCACGGGGCTTCGCCGAGGACGTCGTGCCTTTCGATGCCTATCTGGACGACGCGGGGCGGCTACGCAAGGTCAGGCACCAGTTCAGCTACCAGAATCAAGGGCGTACGGTCGCTGTCGCGTCCACCACACTCCTGTACGAGTTCGGGGTGTCCTTCGGGGTGCGACTCCCCCCGAAGGACCAGATCTTCACCGGGAAGATCAAGCTGTAAATGGTCCGGACGTGCCATGCGCGTCACGTCTCACCCTCCTTACCCTAGGAAGTCGGCAGTCGACACCGCCAGGAAGACGACACCGGCAGGAAGTGGTGAACGCACGTGGCTCTGTCGCGCACTCCGACCGTCCAGGACCACGTGGCCCTCGCCGAGATCGAACTCTGCGGAGAGCTGATGATCGCGGCGTCGGCCGCGGACGGCGAGCGGCTCAGTCCGGACCGTATCGACGAAGTGCTGAAGGTGGGCGTGGAGCGCGCCGAGAGATCAGCGTGCTGCTGAGCCCACTGAACGCACCGACCGTACCGAACGCACCCGACGCGCTGAGCCCGCTGAGCTGCTGAGTACGTTCGGAGTCCGCCCGGTCCCTGCCCCCGTCCCTGCCCCGGTCCGTCAGCCCGTCAGGTACGCAGCAGCCGCGCGATCGCCTTCGTGGCCTCCTGCACCTTTTCGTCGATCTCGTCGCCGCCCTTGACCGCCGCGTCCGCGACGCAGTGCCGCAGGTGCTCCTCCAGCAGCTGGAGCGCGAAGGACTGGAGGGCTTTCGTGGAGGCCGAGACCTGGGTGAGTATGTCGATGCAGTAGACGTCCTCGTCCACGAGCCGCTGGAGACCGCGGATCTGGCCCTCGATCCGGCGGAGCCGCTTGAGGTGCTCGTCCTTCTGTTTGTGGTAGCCGTGCACACCGCGGTCGTGGTCGGTGACGATCTCGTCGCCGACCGCCGTGGCCGTGGTTCCCGTCGCGGTCGTGCCGGAGGTCGCGTCGTTGGTCGCCGCGCCGGCCGCCTCGGTGGTCGTCATCGCGTCCTCCTGGTTGGTGTTCGAGGTAAATGTCCGAAAGGGAGAAAATACCCCAGGTAGGTATATGGTACCCAGTCGCGCACGAAGGGGCAGGGGCACGTCATGATCGTCGTGTCCTATGCAGCACACTGAAGAACACCGGTTAGCCGTGGCCGGATGATGCGCTTAGCATCACCCTGACCGAATTCCATGTAACCCGAGGATCCCCCGTGCGCTTTCGTCTGACCCCCAGGGAGACGAGCTTCTACGACATGTTCGCCGCGTCCGCGGACAACATCGTCACGGGCTCCAAGCTCCTCATGGAACTGCTCGGAGCGGATTCGTCCGCCAGAGCCGAGATCGCGGAGCGGATGCGGGCGGCCGAGCACGCCGGGGACGATGCCACGCACGCGATCTTCCACCAGCTGAACTCCTCGTTCATCACGCCGTTCGACCGCGAGGACATCTACAACCTCGCCTCGTCCCTCGATGACATCATGGACTTCATGGAGGAGGCCGTCGACCTGGTCGTCCTCTATCAGGTCGAGGAGCTGCCCAAGGGCGTCGAGCAGCAGATCGAGGTGCTGGCGCGGGCGGCGGAGCTGACCGCCGAGGCCATGCCGCATCTGCGGACGATGGACAACCTCACCGAGTACTGGATCGAGGTCAACCGCCTGGAGAACCAGGCCGACCAGATCCACCGCAAGCTGCTCGCCCAGCTCTTCAACGGCAAGTACGACGCCATGGAGGTGCTGAAGCTCAAGCAGATCGTGGATGTGCTGGAGGAGGCCGCCGACGCGTTCGAGCACGTCGCGAACACGGTGGAGACGATCGCGGTCAAGGAGTCCTGAACCACGTGGACACCTTCGCCCTGGTCGTGACCATCGCTGTCGCGCTCGGCTTCACCTACACCAACGGCTTCCACGACTCCGCGAACGCCATCGCGACATCGGTGTCAACGCGTGCTCTGACCCCGCGCGCGGCGCTCGCGATGGCCGCGGTGATGAATCTCGCAGGGGCGTTTCTCGGCCAGGGCGTCGCCAAGACCGTCAGCGAAGGGCTGATCGAGACCCCGCACGGGCAGCGAGGGATGGGGATCCTCTTCGCCGCGCTGGTCGGGGCGATCGTCTGGAACCTGATCACCTGGTACTACGGTCTGCCGTCCTCCTCGTCCCACGCGCTCTTCGGCGGCCTGGTGGGCGCGGCGCTCGCGGGCGGGACCGACGTGATCTGGACCGGGGTGCTGGAGAAGATCGTCATCCCGATGTTCCTGTCGCCGATCGTCGGTCTGCTCATCGGCTATCTGGTGATGGTCGGCATCATGTGGATGTTCCGGCACGCCAATCCGCACAAGGCCAAGCGCGGGTTCCGGATAGCGCAGACCGTCTCGGCGGCCGGGATGGCGCTGGGCCACGGTCTCCAGGACGCGCAGAAGACGATGGGCATCGTGGTGATGGCGCTGGTCATCGCCGATGTCGAGGGGCAGGGCGACGAGATCCCGGTCTGGGTGAAGATCGCCTGTGCGGTGATGCTCTCGCTCGGTACGTACGCGGGCGGCTGGCGCATCATGCGGACGCTGGGCCGCAAGATCATCGAGCTGGATCCGCCGCAGGGGTTCGCCGCGGAGACGACGGGGGCGTCGATCATGTTCGGCTCCGCCTTCATCTTCCACGCACCGATCTCGACGACGCACGTGATCACCTCGGCGATCATGGGCGTCGGTGCGACGAAGCGGGTGAACGCGGTGCGGTGGGGTGTCGCGAAGAACATCGTCATGGGCTGGTTCATCACGATGCCGGCGGCGGCGCTCGTCGCCGCGCTGAGCTTCTGGATAGTGAACCTGGCCTTCGGCTGAGCGCCGATGGCCGATGGCTGGGTGGGCCCCAGGGCCGTGACCCCGTGACCCCGTAACCCCGTAACCCCGTAACCCCCGGAGCCATACCCCGTACCCCGTGGAACATGAGTGGGCCCGCCCCCTGGGAGAGAGGGCGGGCCCTTCGCCTTGCGGTGGCACCGCCATGCAGCACCGCAGGACGGCTTTCCTGCCGGGGCCTATCCGAAGCGGCCGGAGATGTAGTCCTCCGTGGCCTGCACGGACGGGTTGGCGAAGATGCGCTCCGTCTCGTCGATCTCGATGAGCTTGCCGGGCTGGCCGACGGCGGACAGGTTGAAGAACGCCGTACGGTCCGAGACCCGCGCCGCCTGCTGCATGTTGTGCGTCACGATGACGATCGTGAAGCGCTCCTTGAGCTCACCGATCAGGTCCTCGATCGCGAGCGTCGAGATCGGGTCGAGCGCCGAGCACGGCTCGTCCATCAGCAGTACGTCCGGCTCGACCGCGATGGCGCGGGCGATGCACAGGCGCTGCTGCTGACCGCCGGAGAGGCCGGAGCCGGGCTTGTTGAGGCGGTCCTTGACCTCGTTCCAGAGGTTGGCGCCCTTGAGGGACTTCTCGACGATGTTCCCGAGCTCGCTCTTGCGGTACTTGCCGTTGAGTTTGAGGCCCGCCGCGACGTTGTCGAAGATCGACATGGTCGGGAACGGGTTGGGCCGCTGGAAGACCATGCCGACCGTGCGGCGCACGGCGACCGGGTCGACATTGGCGCCGTACAGGTTCTCGTCGTCCAGGAGCACCTTGCCCTCGACGCGGCCACCGGGCGTGACCTCGTGCATACGGTTGAGGGTGCGGAGGAACGTGGACTTGCCGCAGCCGGACGGGCCGATGAAGGCCGTCACGGAGCGGGGCTCGACGGTCATGGAGATGTCGTCGATCGCCCGGTGGGTGCCGTAGTACGCGGTCAGGCCGCTGACGTCGATTCGCTTGGCCATCTGAATCACTGCTTTCTGCGTGACCCCGCTCGGCGGAGCCGGATTTCGGGGCCTCAGCGGCCGGTCTTGGGGGCCTTCCAGCGGGCGATGCCGCGGGCCACCAGGTTGAGGAGCATGACGAAGGCGATCAGTACGAGCGCCGCTCCCCAGGCGCGCGCGTGCGAGGCGTCGGTGCCGACCGCGTACTGCTCGTACACATACAGCGGCAGTGACGACTGGGCGCCGTCGAACGGGTTCGAGTTGATCAGCTTCGTACCGAACACGAGCAGCAGCACGGGCGCGGTCTCGCCGGTGATACGGGCCACCGCGAGCATCACGCCGGTGGTGATGCCACCGATCGCCGTCGGCAGGACCACCTTGAGGATGGTGCGCCACTGCGGCACACCCAGTGCCAACGACGCCTCACGGAGCTCGTTCGGAACGAGCTTAAGCATCTCCTCGGTCGAGCGCACGATCACCGGCATCATCAGGATCGAGAGCGCCAGGGCGCCGGCGAAGCCGGAGAAGCCGAAGTCGAGGATCACGATCCACAGGCTGAGGACGAACAGACCGGCGACGATCGAGGGGATACCGGTCATCACGTCCACGAAGAAGGTGACCGCGCGGGAGAGCCTGCCCTGCCCGTACTCCACGAGGTAGACGGCGGTCAGCAGACCGATCGGCGTGGCGATCACCGAGGCGATCGCGACCTGCTCGATGGTGCCGAGCAGCGCGTGGTAGATGCCGCCGCCCTCGTCCGTGTCGAGGAGTCCGCTCATCGAGTGGGACAGGAAGTACCCGTCGACGACCGATGAGCCCTTGCTGACGGTTGTCCAGGCCAGCGACAGCAGCGGCACGACGGCCAGGAGGAAACAGACCCAGACGAGGCTGGTCGCGACCTGGTTCTTGCCCTGGCGGGGGCCTTCCACCTTGGCGGTGATGAAGTACGTGCCGGCGATGAAGATCAGCACGGCCAGCAGGCCCCACTGGATCTTGCTGTCGAGACCGCCCACCACACCGATCAGGCAGCCGAGCACCGCGGAGCCGGCGGCGATGGCCGGCGGGGCCCAGCGGGGCATGCGCGCGCCGGAGAGCGAGCCTTGGGGGTCGTCGGCGACCGCGGGCCGCTTGTCCTGAAGCGTGTGGCTCATGCGTTGGCCCCCGAGTACTCCTTGCGGCGGGCGATGATCATGCGGGCCGCGCCGTTGACCAGCAGTGTGATGATGAAGAGGACCAGGCCGGAGGCGATGAGGGCGTCGCGGCCGAACTCGTTCGCCTCGTTGAACTTGGCGGCGATGTTCTGCGCGAAGGTGCCGCCGCCCGCGTCGAGGATGTGCAGGGAGAGCAGGAAGTTCGGCGAGAGGACGACGGCGACGGCCATCGTCTCGCCGAGCGCGCGCCCGAGGCCCAGCATCGAGGCGCTGATGATGCCGGAGCGGCCGAACGGGATGACCGACATCCTGATGACTTCCCAGCGCGTGGCACCGAGGGCCAGAGCGGCTTCCTCGTGCATCTTCGGCGACTGGAGGAAGACCTCGCGTATGACGTTGGTGATGATCGGGAGGATCATGATCGCCAGCAGGATGCCCACGGTGAACAGGTTGCGGGCGATTCCCTCGCTCGTCTTCTCGAAGATGTACGTCCAGCCGAAGTACTCGTTGAGCCACTTGTTGAGGCCGTCGAGGTACGGGACGAGGAAGACGGCGCCCCAGAGGCCGTAGATGATGCTCGGCACGGCCGCCAGCAGGTCGACCAGGTAGGCGATCGGGGAGGCGAGCCGGCGGGGCGCGAAGTGCGAGATGAAGAGCGCGATGCCGATGGCGATCGGGACGGCGATCACCATGGCGATGATCGAGCTGACGATGGTGCCGAACGTGAGGACGGCGATACCGAAGACCGGCTGCTCGCCCTGCGGGTTCCACTCGAAGGTGGTGAGGAAGTTCCCCTCGTCCTCCGCGATCGCGAGCGCGGCGCGATAGCTGAGGAACGCGGCGATGGCGGCCATGATGACCAGCAGGGTGATACCGGAACCCCGGGACAGACCCAGGAAGATCCGGTCGCCGAGCTGTTTCGGCGCCTTGGGCGCGCCCTTGTCGAGAGTGGGGGGTGGTGGTGCGTCGTTGGGTGCGGCTTCTGTTTCCATCTGGGTTTTTTCTCCGGTCTGCGGAGCCGGGTCGCGGCTCCTGGCGGCGGTGCACCGGAAGACGTGGCCGGCCCCTCTTGTTCAGAGGGACCGGCCACGTCCGGGGGTCAGGACAGGGTGGGGACGATCTCGCGGACCTTGGCCGTGATCTCGGTCGGGAGCGGGGCGTAGCCGGCCTCGCTCAGGACCTTCTGGCCCTCTTCGCTGACGGTGTAGTTGAGGAACGCCTTGACGCTGGGCAGGGTCTCGGCCTTGTTGCCCTTGTCACAGGCGATCTCGTACGTCACCAGGATGATCGGGTAGGCACCCTCGGCCTTGGTGGCGTAGTCCAGCTCCAGGGCCAGGTCGCTGCCCGTGCCCTTGACCTTGGCGGCGGCGATGGCCTTGGAGGCGTTCTCCGTGGTGGCCTCGACCGGCGCGCCGGCGCCCGTGTCCACCTTGACGGTGGTCAGGTTGCTGGCGGTCGCGTAGGAGAGCTCGAAGTAGCCGATGGCACCTTCGGTGTCCTTGACGCTGGACGCGACGCCGGAGGAGCCGCTGGCGGCCTGGCCGCCCTTGGCCTCCCACGACTTCGAGCTGTCGTCGTACTTCCAGTCGGCCGGGGCCGCGGCCTTGAGGTACTTGTTCAGGTTCTGCGTGGTGCCCGACTCGTCCGAGCGGTGGAAGGCCTGGATCGCGGTGCTCGGGAGCTTGGCGTCCGGGTTGAGGTCGGCGATCGCCTTGTCGTCCCACTTCTTGATCTTCGAGTCGAAGATCTGGGCGAGGGTCGGGGCGTCCAGGACGAGGCTGTCGACACCGGGCACGTTGAAGCCGATGGCGACGGGGCCGCCGACCATCGGGAGGTTGATGCCCTTGCCGCCCTTGCAGACTTCCTCGGAGGCGGTGACTTCCTCGGGCTTCAGGGCGGAGTCGGAGCCCGCGAAGGCGACCTGGCCCTGAGTGAACTTGGTGATACCGCCGCCGGAACCGATCGGCTGGTAGTTGATCTCGACGCCGGCGCAGGCCTGCTGGAAGTTCTTGACCCAGAGGTCCATCGCGTTCTTCTGGGCACTCGATCCGGCGGCAAGGATCTGGCCCTTGGCGTCGTCACACTTGATGCTGGACGCCGCCGCGGTCGTGTCGCCGCCGTCGGATTCCTTCGTGTTGTCGTCCGAGCCGCACGCCGAGAGAACCAGGGCGCCGGAGACGGCGAGGGCACCGAGCGCGGTGGCGCGCAGCCGGTTCTTGCGCTGAAGCTTCACTTCGGGTGTTCCTTCCAGAAGCCGCCTGTGTGCGGTTGTTCGCACTTCTACGGCGGCGTGCGTCGAGTTGGTGGGTCCGGCGGTGTGCCGGTCACCGTGTAAGGCCGAAATTAGGCAGATCAGGTGAAGTGGCTGACGGATGGGAGTGAACGGGAGGTGAACCGTGACGGACAGCCTGGTGCGGCTCCGGCCCTGATCGCGGCCCGACACGGCGTGGCGGCGGAGAATGTGCGCCCGATGCTGTCGGGGGTCGCGAACCGGACATATCGCCTGGGGCCGGATCTCGTGCTGCGGGTCCCGCGTACGGAGGAATTCGCCGCGGACCTGCTTAAGGAGGCGGCGGTGATTCCCGTCGCGCGGGCGGCCGGTGTGCGTACGCCGGCGCTCGTCGCCTTCGACGACAGTCGTACGGTCGTGGACGTGCCGTACATGGTGCTGGAGCGGGCTCCGGGTGTCGACCTGGCGAGCCTCGGCGGTGGCGCCGGCGGGGTGGAGAGTGACGCGTCGCGTGAGGTGAGGGGCGTCTTCCGGGACGTGGGGCGGGACCTGGCCCGGCTGCACCGGGTGACGCCCGCGGGCGCGGGGGAGCCGGCCCGTGTTCCGGTGGAGTACGACCCCGATGCCGGGGCCCCGCACCGGCTGGTCGAGGGCCTGCTGGCGGACGGCATGCTCGACGCGGAGGCCGCGCGCTGGCTGAGTGGCTGGTTCGGCCGTCTTGCCGAGCGGATCCCCGACGGGGTGTCACATGTCCTCGTACACGGCGACATCGCCCCGCAGAACCTGCTGGTGGCCCCGGGACCTCCCGGGCCGCTCACGCTCACGGGGATCGTCGACTGGGGCGACGCGATGTGGGCGGACCCGGCGGTCGAGTTCGCCAAGACACCGCTCTCGGGCGTCCCGGCGATGCTCGACGGCTACCGCGAGGGTGTGGCGGGCGAGGGCGGTGCGGCGGGCGAGGGTGAGTACGCCTTCGAGGCCCGCGTCCTGCGCTACCACCTCACCTGGGCGCTCGCCCGCCTGAGGAACCCCGCGCCGGTCCAGGGTGAGCGCCATTGGACGGCGCCCCCTGCCGCACGGCTGCTCGGCATCCTGCGCTTCTTCGCCTCCTCGCCGCCCGCGCCCTGGGCGGCTCTCGGCTAGCCGGCCGGCCTCGCCCGTATCACCCGCCCCGTGCGGCTCGTGGTGGGGGTGATTACATCCATTTTCCAACTCCCTGCTATGGAACGCCGGTTGGGCGGCGCCCACACTCGGAAGTGCCGGTGGCCGGCTCGTATTCGCGAGGGGTGTGCGGGCAGGGAGAGAGGGAGTGGGATGGGAGTCAGGCACGAGGAAGCACGGCTCCGGGTGTGGATCGTCAGCTGCGTACTCGGGGTGGCGATCCTGACCGTTTTCGGCACGTTCGTCTTCGGGGGCGCGGGGTGGATCACCGCACCGTTCCGGGGCGCGGCCGAGGAGCGGGAGGACACCGTCGGGTCGGGCGCCTTCCGGCAGTCGAGCTACCAGGAGTTCTTCGACCTGTGCGAGGCCGCGCAGAACGCCGAGGGTTCGATCGAGGCGCTCCAGGAGGAGCGGGACGCCGCTTCGGTCGCCCGCAGAGGCCAGATCGACCAGTCCATCACGGCCCTGAAGGCGACGCGGACCGAGTCGATCAACGAGTACAACTCGAAGGCCGCCCAGGAGCACCGCGCCCCCTTCCGCGACAAGGACCTGCCGTACCGCCTGAACGCCGGGGCCGACAAGACGACGTGCGCCAACTGAGCACCGGCCTTCCGGGGAAATGGGGCAGCACAGCATGAAGACGATCACTCGAATCGCCATGGCCTCCGCGGCGGCGCTCACCCTGATGCTGGGTCTGGCCGCCTGCGAGGACGACTCCAGCCAGAGCAAGGAGACCAAGGCCAAGCAGAAGAGCTACGACCAGCTCGTGGCGAACCAGCCCGCCGGGAGGATGGAGTACTCGCCGACGCGGGAGGCCATCAACCAGTGGGTGAAGACCTGGGGCAAGAAGGGCAAGCTCAGCTACGTCTACATCCAGAACGCCAAGGGCGAGTACGGCTACTTCGTCATGAAGGGCATGCCGGTCGCACGCTGCCAGATGCTCACGCCGACGGAGAAGGTGGACTCCGACACCAACGGCAAGGCGGTCGTGCCGCTGCCGGGTATGGACGGCACGTACTCGGCGGGCTCGATGTGCGACACGTACTACGGCTTCGATGCCACGACGGGTGTGTTCATGGAGTTCACGGTCGGGACGAACCAGTCGTTCTTCCTCTTCGACCGGCCGATGACGATGCCGGAGTACGCCAGTGCCAAGCAACTGGGTCCGACCTCGGTCAAGGATGTCGTCGGCGCGAAGGACTGACCTCCGCCGGCAGCGACTCCAGCAGCGCGTCCACCAGCAGACGGTCGCGCGGCTGGGTCAGGCGGTCGCGGGCCGTGGGTGGTGGGAGCCAGAGGATGCGGTCCACCTCGTCGTTCGCCGCGAAGGCACCGTCCGTCGCCTCGGCCGCCCAGTAGATGACCTGCTTGGGGCGGCCGTTGGCCAGATAGCTGACGGTGCCGAGCCGGGCGCCCGGGGCGCAGTGGTGGCCCGTCTCCTCCAGGACCTCGCGCAGCGCCCCCGCGAGCGCGTCCTCCGCGTGCTTCAGTTTGCCCTTCGGGTGCGACCAGTCGTCGTACTTCGGCCGGTGGACCAGGCAGATCTCCGTGCCGTCCGCGCCGTACGGCGACCTCCGCCACAGCACGCAGCCCGCCGCCAGGACCGTGCCGGTCCTGGGACCGCTCCCGCTCATGGGGCTGTCGCCGCCCTCCGCTGCCAGATCTGGAGGAATTCGTAGCGCGCCGCCTCCACCTCGTGGCGCTGGTCCGCGTGCAGTACGCCGAGCGCGTACGCCGTCGCGGGGGCGATCCGCGGCGTACGGGCCGCGTTCGCCGCCGCGGCTGCGGCCTCGGCCGCGTCGCGGTGCCGGTCCAGGGCGCGGCCCGCGTCGGCGAGCACCGGGTCCGGGGCGCCGCCCACGTGGCGGATCTCCTGGGCGTACCGGTGCAGTCTGAGCAGCAGCCGCACCTGGTGCCACGGCGCGTCCTGGGTATCGCCGTCCGAGGGCGTGGAGAGGCCGTGGATCAGGGCCTCCGCGTTGTACGGGTGCGCGGCGCGAGCCAGCGGCAGCACGGACACCGCGTCGAGGAGTCTTCGTTCGGCCGCGCTCTGCGGCGCCGCGAGGATCTCCGCGGCGGGTGCCCCGGCGACCGGCGCCAGCGGCACCTCGGAGGCCAGTACGGCGACGGCGTCGGCCACCGCGTGGAAGCGCGACGAGCCCAGCGCCTGAAGGGCCGCGGAGTGCGCCCGCGTACGCGCGAGGGTCAACTGCCGCTCCAGCAACGCCCCGGCGCGCGAGGCCCCCACGGTCAGCGCACCCGGAGCCGCCGACGCGCCCGAGCCCGGCTCGGCGCCGCTCTCCGGACCCGGACCGGCCTTGCCGCCTTCTGCGCCCTCGCCGTTGGTACGGGCCCTCGGCACCGCAGCCGCACCTGCGGCACCCGCCCCGGAGAGCCGTGCCAGCGCCGACACCAGCCGGTGCAGCCGTGCCGTGCACGCGTACTCCTGCGCGAGGGTGCCGGACAGCCAGCCCAGTTCCGTCCGGAGCTGGTCCGCCCACGCCGGGTCCAGCAGCACTCGGAACGTGTGCAGGCTGCCCCCGATCCGCCGCGCCGAGCAGCGCAGCGCCGACGCCGCCTCCTCGGCAGCGGCCGTGTCCGACCCGCTTTCCCCGTACAGCCGCAGGCTGCGCAGGAAGTCCCCGCACCGGGTGTTCAGATACCCGGCGAGCACCTGACCCGCGGTCGCCTCGAAGGCGTCGTTCGCGGGGGAGGGCCCGGCAGGCCGGGCGGTACCGACCGAGCCGGCGGTGTCTGCTTCATGGTGCTGCACGCCGGCGCCTCCGGGCGTCAATGAGCATTTCCTGTACGTGCCTGAGCGGCTGGCCGTCCGCGTCGACGGAGTGCCGGGTCCAGTTCCCGTCCGCCCCCAGATGCCAGGAGGCGGTGTCGTCCGCCATGCCGGTCTCCAGGAGCCGGGTGAGGGACGCACGGTGCGCGGGGTCGGTGACCCGTACCAGAGCCTCGATACGGCGGTCGAGGTTGCGGTGCATCATGTCGGCGCTGCCGAACCACACTTCGGGCTCGCCGCCGTTGCCGAAGGAGAATATCCGCGAGTGTTCGAGGAAGCGCCCGAGGACGGAGCGCACCCGTACGTTCTCCGACAGGCCGTGCACGCCGGGGCGCACGGCACAGATGCCCCGCACCCAGATGTCGACCGGCACGCCCGCCTGCGCCGCGCGGTAGCACGCGTCGATGATCGCTTCGTCGACCATCGAGTTGACCTTGAAACGTACATAGGCGGGCCGGCCCGAACGGTGGTGCGCCGCTTCCTTGTTGATCCGTGTGATCAGCCCGTCGCGCAGCGACTTGGGCGCGACGAGCAGCCGGCGGTATGTCTCGCGCCGCGAGTATCCGGACAGCCGGTTGAAGAGGTCCGAGAGGTCGGCCCCGACGTGCGGGTCGGCCGTGAGCAGGCCGAGGTCCTCGTAGAGCCGTGCCGTCTTCGGGTGGTAGTTGCCGGTGCCGACATGGCTGTAGCGGCGCAGGGTCTCGCCCTCCTGCCGCACCACGAGCGAGAGCTTGCAGTGCGTCTTCAGCCCGACCAGCCCGTACACCACATGGCAGCCGGCCTCTTCGAGCTTGCGCGCCCACTTGATGTTCGCCTGCTCGTCGAAGCGGGCCTTGATCTCGACGAGGACCAGGACCTGCTTGCCCGACTCGGCGGCGTCGATCAGCGCGTCCACTATCGGGGAGTCGCCGGACGTCCGGTAGAGCGTCTGCTTGATCGCCAGCACGTCCGGGTCGCCCGCCGCCTGCTCCAGGAACGCCTGGACGGAGGTGGAGAACGAGTCGTACGGATGGTGCAGCAGTACGTCGCGCTCCCGCAGCGCCGCGAAGATGTCCGGCGCCGACGCCGACTCCACCTCCGCGAGGTCGCGGTGCGTGCCCGCGATGAACTTGGGGAACTTCAGCTCCGGCCGGTCGAGCCCGGCTATCCCGAAGAGCCCGGTCAGATCCAGCGGCCCCGGCAGCGGATACACCTCGGCGTCGCGGACCTTCAGCTCGCGGACCAGCAGGTCGAGCACGTACGGGTCGATCGACTCCTCGACCTCCAGGCGCACCGGCGGGCCGAAGCGGCGCCGCATGAGCTCCTTCTCCAGCGCCTTGAGGAGGTTCTCCGTGTCGTCCTCCTCCACCTCCAGGTCCTCGTTGCGGGTGACCCGGAACATGTGGTGCGCCAGCACCTCCATCCCGGGGAACAGCTCCTCCAGGTGCGCCGCGATGACGTCCTCCAGCGGCACGTACCGCTGCGGGGAAGCCTCCAGGAAGCGCGTCAGCAGAGGCGGCACCTTGACGCGCGCGAAGTGCCGGTGGCCGCTGACGGGGTTGCGGACGACGACGGCGAGGTTGAGGGAGAGGCCCGAGATGTACGGGAAGGGGTGCGCGGGGTCCACGGCCAGCGGCGTCAGGACGGGGAAGATCTGCTGCCGGAAGAGGGTGAACAGGCGCGCCTGCTCCTTCTCCGTGAGGTCGCCCCAGCGGATCAGATGGATGCCCTCGTCGGCCAGCGCCGGGGAGACGTCCTGCTGGAAGCAGGCGGCGTGCCGGGCCATGAGCTCCCGGGACCGGGTCCAGATCAGGTCGAGCACCTCGCGGGGCTGGAGCCCTGAGGCCGAACGGGTGGCGACGCCGGTCGCTATGCGCCGTTTCAGGCCGGCGACGCGGACCATGAAGAACTCGTCCAGGTTGGACGCGAAGATGGCGAGGAAGTTCGCCCGTTCGAGTAGCGGTGTGGCCGGGTCCTCGGCCAGCTCCAGCACGCGTTCGTTGAAGGCGAGCCAGCTTCGCTCGCGGTCGAGGAAGCGGCCCTGGGGCAGCTCTCCTCCCTCGGTGTCGCCGTCCTGACCGTACGAGTCGAGATCGCCGTCGAGGTCGGGCTCCAGATCGGACGTGGGCGCACCGACCGCGTGGGTCCGGTGTGCGGCGATGGACCCGACGGACGGTTGCGGGTGGACCGGGATCTCGGCAGGCTGCTGGCTCATACCTCCATTGTTCCGCGCGGACGGCGCGACGGGCGCGCCGGAACCGGCGGGGGCGAGGCGGAACCTGCCGTTCGGAGCGGGGGGCACAGCGGGCTGCATTCCGAGAGGGTCGCAAGCGCGTCTGAATGGCCGGTAACGGCGACATGACGTGCAGGGAAGCGGGGCAGGGCTCCACGGGGTCGTTGTCCGGTCGTACGAGGTGGGGCCGGGTGTACGTACGAAAGTGAACGCAGGGGGCCGGGGCCGGAATACGAGCGGAATGTGCCACGTCGTCGAGAAGGTCCCGGGCGGGGTGGGCGCCGGCCATTCGGACCCGGGACGGCGTAGTGGGCCGCCCGTGCCGAGGGGCAGAAGGACCGCGTTCAGGGCAGGGGGGTGAGCTCGTCCTCCAGCGCTGCCCGCGCGCCGCGCAGGGCGAGACGGAGCTGGTCCGGTGTGCGGCGGATCTGGGCCAGCAGGAGGCCGCCCTGGATCGCGGCCATGGTGAGGTCGGCCAGCTCCGTCACGTCCGTGTCCGGGCGCAGTTCGCCGGACTCCTGCATCCGACGCAGGCCCGCGATGAGAGGCGCCTCCCAGCGTGCGAAGGCGTCCACGAACGCCTGTCGGGTGAGGTCGTCCCGGCCGCCGATCTGGCTGGCCAACGAGCCGATCGCGCAGCCGCCCACCGCGTCCTGCCGTGTCCCGTTGGCCACGATCGCGTCGAACCAGCGGTCGATGCCGGCCAGTGAGTCGACCTTCAGGAGCAGTGGTTCCTGGGCGGCCAACACCGTGTCCACGGTGGAGTGGACCACGGAGCGGATGAGGTCGTCCCGGTCGTCGAAGTAGTGGTAGAGCTGGCTGCGGCCGACCCCCGCGGCGCGTTCGACATCGTCCAGCGTCACCGCCGCGACGCCGCGCCGCTGGATGAGGTCTGCCGCCGAATCAAGGATGCGCGCTCTAGTCGCGCGGCCCCGCGCGGTGGTCGGCATGTGCCCCATGACGCCTCCTCCATTTTCTGTATCTCGCAGTACAGAGATTCTGTACTTGCTGATACAGTCTGCCGCAGATCTTCTGTACTAGGCGATACAGTCCGCGCCGGCAAGGTGGAAGGAGAATCGTGTCCGCCATCCCACCCGTCCAGCTCTCCGTGCTGGACACCACGGTCATCGGCCACACCGCTGAGTCGGCGTTCGCCGACACGATCGCGCTCGCGCGGCACGCCGAGCGCCTCGGCTACGCCCGTTACTGGATGGCCGAGCACCACGGCGTGCCCGGCATCGGCAGCTCCGCGCCCGCGATCACGGTCGGCGCCGTCGCCGCGGCTACCTCGCGTATCCGGGTCGGCTCCGGTGGGGTCATGCTGCCCAACCACGTCCCGCTCGTCGTCGCCGAGCAGTTCGGCACCCTCGCCGCCCTGTACCCGGGCCGGATCGACCTCGGTGTCGGCCGCGCCGTGCCGGACCTGCGGACCCGGGCCGTGCTCGCGCGGGGGCTCGCGGACTACCAGGCGGACGACTTCGCCGACCGTGTGGTGCAACTGGCGGGTTTCGTCACCGGCTCGTTCCCCCAGCCACACCCTTACGAGCAGGTGTACGTGTCCCCGCGGGCCATCCGGCCGCCCTCGGTGTGGATCCTCGGATCGTCACCCGCAGGCGCCTCGCTCGCAGCCGCCCTCGGTGTGCCGTTCGCCTTCGCCCACCACTTCGGGCGCGGGGACGCGGCGGCGGCGATCGAGCACTACAAGCGCCACTTCGAGCCGTCCGCGGCCTTCCCGAAGCCGTACGCGATGGTCACCCTGCTGACCGTCGTCGCGGTGACGGACGCGGAGGCCTCCCGGCTCGCCGGCTCCGCCGACCTGATGTTCCGCAGCATGCTGGCGGGCCGGCCGATCCTGCTGCCGTCCCCGGAGGAGGCGGACGCGCACGACTGGACCGCGGAGGACCTGGCCTTCTCCCGGCAGCGCAGGCGCGGGCAGGCGATCGGCAGTCCGCGGACCGTGCGGGACGTCATCACCGAGTTGCTGGCGCGCACCGGCGCGGACGAGCTGATGCTCACCAGCCAGATGTACCGGTTGGCGGACCGCATGCGGTCCCTCGAACTGGCCGCCGTGGCCGCCGAACAGATCCCCACGCCCGTCGCGGCGCAGTAGGAGCACACCGCGGACACCCACGTCGGGCAGCGCCACGGTCTCGCAGTTCGAGCTGCCGGCTGTGCTCGGCCAGGAACGTTCCACCTCGTCCGGGACCGGCCCGCGCGGCGAAGCGCGGACGGACCGGCACCCCCGGGGCTGGCCCGGCGCCAATCGGCACCCCCCCCGACGCCCCCCCGCGGGCCGTTGGGCGACCCGTCCTGCCCGGGACCCTCTCCATCGCACACCCGAAAGGAAGACCATGTCCCCTCACCGACCCACCAGGCTGCGCCGGCGCGCCGCCACGCTCGGCCTCGCCACCCTGCTCGCCGCAGCTGCCGCGCCCCCGGCGGCCCTCGCGACCCCGGCACCGACCGTGGTCCCGGCCACCACCCCGACGTACCGCGACCACGCTGCCGGCACCCGCCTGGGCGACGTGCGCGTCCTCGCCCACTTCGACCGGGCTGCCGGCCAGGTCGCCGAGAGCATCGCCCTGGAGCCCGGCGGCAGCGTGATCATCGGCATGATCCCCGCCCGCCAGGTGGTGCGGGTGGCGTCGGACGGGGCCGTCCAGGTACTCGCCACCATGCCGCTACCGCCGGGCGGCGGCACCACCACCCCCGTCGTCGGGAGCCCCGTGGTCACCGGGGTTGCCCGGTCGGACAGCGGCGCCGGGTACTTCCTCTACTCCTCCGGGCAGGGCGGACTGACCGGAATCTGGCAGCTCCGTCCTTCCGGTGAGCCCCGGCTCGTCGTGCCGCTGCCTGCCGACACCTTCCCGAACGGGGTGGTCATCGACGGCAAGCGGGACCGCTTCCTGGTCACCGACTCCACCGGCGGACGCATCTGGCAGGCCCCACTGCGCGGCGGCGAAGCCTCCGTGTGGTCGGCGGACCCGGCCCTGGCGCCCAATGGCTTCTTCGGCGCCAACGGCATGAAGATCCACGACGGCGCCGTATGGGCGAGCAACTCCGACCGCGGCACCATCGTCCGAATCCCGGTGACCGAGGACGGCAGTTCCGGCCGCGCCGAGATCCGGGCCACGGGGCTGGAGGGAATCGACGACTTCGACTTCACCGGTCGGGGTACCGAGATCCTCGCCGCGATCAACCAGAGCAGCAAACTCGTGCGGGTCGGCGCGGACGGCGCCCAAGAGACCCTGCTGGACGCCGAGGACGGCATGCAGGGCACCACGGCCGTCGCCGTTCGAGGAAAACGGGTTTATGTGACCAACGGCGCCAATCTGGCCGGAAACGATCCGACCCTGATGCTCGCGGAGCTGCACCGCCGCCGGCCATAGGCGACAGGAGACAGATGAAGGAATGGCGCTCTGCCGTCCCCGGTCCCGCCCGCCCCCCGGTGGCGGGCGGGACCCTCTTCTTGGCCGGTCCCGGCGGTCAGCCGTGGCGTCGGCGCAGCACCGCGAACGCGGCGAAGACGCACGCCGTCGCGAGCGCGAGCACGATGCCCGTCTCGACGAGCTGGATCGGCCAGAAGTGCGACTCGGGGTGGTAGTCGAGGTACCGGGCGGTCGCGCCTCGCTTGGCTTGGCACGCCACCTCGCAGTTCATGTCGGGGAGCCGGTCGCCGTCGGCGTCGAGCAGCCCGTTGTCCCGCGTCCACGCGGTCCGGCCGGTCTTCGGATACCCGTCCAGAGGGCTGGTGGCGGCCTTGGTCGGCCAGAGCCGGTCCCGTACCCGGTTCATGGCCAGGAACACCCCGCCGAGCACCAGCAGGGCGACGGACATCGCGGGGACGGTGCGCCCCACCAGCAGCCCCACGAGCGCGCCGGCCGCGATCCCGAGCAGGGAGTACGCGACCGGGGCGGTGCCCAGCGAGAGGTAGGTGGTCAGCTCGTACCACGGCTTCTCGGGGTACGGAGTGCTGCCGGGGACCGACGAGGCGGCCCACGCGCGCACGACCGTCAGCAGTGCGACGAGGAGCAGCCCCGGCACCGCGAGCGGCAGCAGCTTCGAGGCGAGCCACCGGGCCGGGCTCATCGACTGCGTCCAGGCCAGCTTGTACGTCCCCGACTCCAGCTCCCGCGCGATCACGGGACCCGCGACGAACGCGCCGAGCACGCCGGGCAGGAACTGAAGGACGTAGCTGCCGTACGTCAACGCCCGGTCGAAAGCGAACATGTCGTCGTCGAAGTCGCGGAACTTCGGGAAGCACTCCGGGCGGTCGGGGCCGGAGAGCGCGCAGCCCGTGGCCGCGAAGTCGTCCGCGACGCTCCCGATCCAGATCCGGTACGCGACGAGGACCAGCACGGCGGCGACGAGCGCGCCGGCGCCGATCAGCAGGGCGGTGCGGTGCTGCCGTACGGAGACCAACAGGGGGCCGCGCAGTCCGGGGCGGGCGGACGCGGTCGCCGGGGGCCGTTCTTCGAGGAGCGCGCTCATGCGGTCACCGCCACGGACCGCTCGGTGCTCCGCGCCTCGGCGCTCGGGGTGAGCAGGACAGGCGCGTCGGGCGAGCGCAGATGGGCGAGCAACAGGTCCTCCAGGGAGGGGTGCAGGGGCGTCCCCCAGTCGGTGTCGACCGGTCCTTCGGGGCGGATCAGCGCGGTGAGCTGGCGGCCGGTGGTGCGGGACTCCACGACCGTGTGCGGGGCGAGGTCCCGTACGGGACCGGTGACCAGCCGGTGCGCGGTCAGGAGGTCCTCGGTCTCGCCGCCGAGGCGGATGTGCCCGCCGTCGAGGAGCAGCAGGTAGTCGCAGGTGCCCTCCAGCTCGGTGAGGATGTGCGAGGAGATCACGACGGTGGTGTCGTGTTCCGCCGCCTCGGCCATGAGCGTGCCCATGAGCCGGTGGCGGGCGAGCGGGTCGAGGTCGGCCATCGGCTCGTCCAGCAGCATCAGTTCGGGGCGTTTGCCGAGGGCGAGGGCGAGCGCGACGCGGGTGCGCTGGCCGCCGGAGAGGGTACGGACGCGTACGGCGGGGTCCAGCCGGCCCTCGGCGACGATCCGCTCGGCGGTCTCCTGGTCCCAGCGGCCGGGGTTCAGCTCGCGGCCCATGCGCAGGGTGTCGTGGATCGTCAACTGCCCGTACAGGGGCTTGTCCTGGGCGACGTACGCGACGCGGTCGCGGGCGTCGGCCGACCGCTCGCCGAGGACGCGCACGCTGCCCTCGGTGGTGGGGAGCAGCCCCGCGGCCTGGGCGAGGAGAGTGGACTTGCCGGCGCCGTTGGGACCGACGAGGGCGCAGATGCGGCCGGCGGGCAACCGGAAGGAACAGTCCCGCAGTGCCCAACGGCCCCTCCTGTGGTAGCGCTTGCCGAGGCCGGTCGCCTCGATCGCCGCGGCGGTCATGAGTGGTCCCCTTGCTTCTGGTGGTCGGTGGTAGTGGCACTTCCGTCGAAGTGCTCGTCGATGACGGCGGTGCAGAGGGCGGTGACGTCGTCCTTCTCCAGCCCGCCCGCGCGGGCCCGTTCGGTCCACGCGGCGAGTTCGGCGCGCAACTCGGCGCGCAGGGCGCGGTGGTCGGCCGAGTCGCCGCCGAGGGTGCCGCGTACGAAGGTGCCGAGGCCGCGGCGGCCCTCGGCCAGTCCCTCGCGTTCGAGCTCGCGGTAGGCCTTGAGGACGGTGTTGGGATTGATGGCGGTGGCCTCCACGACCTCGCGTGCCGTGGGCAGTTTGTCGCCGGGCTCCAGCAGGCCGAGCCGGAGGGCCTGTTTGGTCTGCTGGACGATCTGGAGGTACGTGGCGACACCGCTGCGCCGGTCGATGCGGAATTCGATCACCCGCAAGCACCCTTTCGCTAGGGAAGTAGTGAAAGCATGGAACGGAGAAGGGGCGGTGTCAACTCCACCGCCCCTTCGGGTGCTTGGTAGCCGCGCCTACGACTCCGTCCGGTACATGAGGTCGACCTCGTGCGTCGCGAAGCCGAGCCGCTCGTAGACCGTCACGGCGGCGGTGTTGTCGGCGTCGACGTAGAGCATCGCGGTCGGCAGGCCCCGCGCGGCCAGGTGCCGCAGTCCGATCGCGGTGAGCGCCTTGCCGAGACCGCCGCCCTGCGCGTCGGGGCTGATGCCGACGACGTACACCTCGCCGAGCTGTTCGGCGGCGTGCACCTTGGTCCAGTGGAAGCCGACGAGCCGCCCGTCCCGCTCCGCCAGGAAGAAGCCCTCCGGGTCGAACCACGGCTCGGCCATGCGGTCGTCGAGGTCGCGCTGGGTGAGTCCGCCCTGCTCGGGGTGGTGGGCGAAGGCGGCGGCGTTGACGGCGAGCCAGGCGGCGTCGTCCCGGCCGGGGACGAACGTACGGACGGTGACACCGTCCGGCAGCACCGGCTCCGGGATGTTCAGGGGCTCCAACGGCCGCCGCAACTGGCGCAGTTCACGGAACATGGACAGCCCGAGCACCTGCGCCAGATGCCGGGCTGCCGACTTGCCCCCGTGCGCCCACACGCGCAGCCGCTTCCCGGACGCGGCCAGCAACGCGGCCCCGAGCGCCCGCCCGTGCCCGCGCCCCCGGTGAGCCGGATGCACGACCAACTCGGCGGCCGGCGCCTCGACGGGGTCGGTCTCCTCCAACTGGGCGTACCCCAGGAGCTCTCCGCCGACGGTCAGCAGAAAATGCCGCACCCCGACCCTCGGCCCTCCGCGCAACTGCAACCGCCCCTGCTCGGACACGGCCTGCACCCCGTCGGCACGGGCCGCCGCGTCGAGCAGCTCAAGCACGTCCCGTGCCTGCTGAGGGGTGATCTCGTCAAGGGTGTCGATCTGCCGGCCCGGGTCGAGGGCTGCCGTTTCATCCATGCGTCGAGGGTACGGCGCGCCCACGCGTTCCCCCGGATTCACGCCCGGCCCCGGGCGGCCCCGACGACCGCCCCTTGACGGCCATTGGCAACCAGGTCGTAACCAGAACACCCCTGTTGCTCTACGCGCGTGGACTTTAGGCTGCCCGTCGCAGCTCTTCTCCCTCTCACGGAACTTACAAGCGGAAGCAACAAGGGGACCGATGTCAGCTACACCGCAGAAAAACCGCGCGGCCCGGCGGGTGCTGGCCGCCGTGGCCGGACTTGTCACGGTCGGCGCACTCGCCGCCGCAGCGCCCGCCGCCGGGGCGCAGGGGTGGGGCAACGGGCACGGGCCGGGCCATGGGCACGGGCACCCCAAGCCCCGGACCGTGGACGTGCAGTTGCTCTCCTTCAACGATCTGCACGGGAACCTGGAGCCGCCCGCCGGGTCCTCCGGGAATGTCAACGAGATCCAGGCCGACGGCACGGTCAAGGCCGTTCCCGCCGGTGGCGCCGAGTACCTGGCGAGCTCGCTGCGTACCGCCCGCAAGGGCAACCCGTACTCTGTCACCGCCGCGGCCGGCGACATGGTCGGCGCGAGCCCGCTGCTGTCCGGGCTGTTCCACGACGAGCCCACCATCGAGGCGCTCAACAAGATGGACCTCGACGTCACGGCCGTGGGCAACCACGAGTTCGACGAGGGCGCCGCCGAGCTGACCCGCCTTCAGAAGGGCGGCTGCCACCCGACGGAGGGCTGCTACGAGAAGGGCAAGAAGTTCAAGGGCGCCGACTTCCCCTACCTGGCGGCCAACGCCACGTACGAGAAGTCCGGCAAGCCGGTCCTCAAGCCCTACACCGTCTGGAAGAAGAACGGCGTCAAGATCGGCTTCATCGGAGTGACCCTGGAGGGCACCCCGAACATCGTCACCGCCGAGGGCGTCAAGGGCCTGAAGTTCCACGACGAGATCGAGACCGTCAACAAGTACGCCAAGGAGCTCGACCGCCAGGGCGTCAAGTCCATCGTCGCGCTCATCCACGAGGGCGGGGCCCCGGCCTCCACCTCGTACAACTACGACTGCGACAGCCCCGGCCCCGGCGACGGCATCTCGGGTCCGATCGTGGACATCGCGAAGGGCATCACGCCGAAGGTCGACGCGCTGGTCACGGGCCACACGCACCAGGCGTACGCGTGCACCGTCCCCGACCCGGCGGGCAACGACCGCATGGTCACGTCGGCGTCGTCGTTCGGCAAGGTCTACACGGACACCACGCTCACCTACGACCTGCGGACCAAGGACATCGTCCGTACGAAGGTGAAGTCGGCCAACCACGTGGTCACCCGTGACCAGGCCAAGGCCAAGGACATGACCGACCTGATCGCCCGCTGGAACAAGACCGCGGCCCCGATCGCGGGCGCCCCGCAGGGCTTCATCTCCGCCGACATCAACGGCCGCGGCGCCGGTACGCCGGAGCAGCCGCTCGGCAACGTCATCGCCGACGCGCAGCTCGAAGGACTGGCAGCGGCCGACAAGGGCGGCGCGCAGCTGGCGTTCATGAACCCGGGCGGTATCCGCGCCGACCTCGTGTACGCCGCGTCCGGCGGCGAGGGCGACGGTGTGGTGACGTACGGCGAGGCGTTCACCGTCCAGCCGTTCACCAACATGATGAACGTGGTCGACCTCACCGGCGCGCAGCTCGTCACCGCGCTCCAGCAGCAGGTCAGCGGCTCCAACGAGGCGTCCAACAAGATCCTCCAGGTCTCCAAGGGCTTCACCTACACCCTGGACATGACCAAGACGGGCGCCGCCCGGATCGTCACCGACTCCGTGAAGCTGAACGGCGAGGCGCTCGACCCGGCGAAGACGTACCGCGTCGCGATGAACGAGTTCCTCGCGGGCGGCGGCGACGGCTTCGCGGCCCTGGGCCAGGGCACGAACAAGCTGGTCGGCCCGTCCGACCTGGACCTGTTCAACGCCTACCTGGCGGCGCACTCCACGGCCGAGGCGCCGCTGGCGCCGCCGGCGACGGACCGGATCACGATCATCAAGTAGTCACTGAGCGGGGAGGGGCGGCGGGACGTACACACGTCCCGCCGCCCTTTCGCGTACGCGTAGGGCCTGTCGCGTAGGCCTAGGGCCTGTCCGGCGAGGGGATGCCTTCACGTCTCGGCGTGGCGGTGCTTACGGTTTGTGGGTTACCCAGAGCAGTTCCGCCGGCCAGCGGTGTGCCCAGTCGGGTGGGTCGGTTTCGTTGTAGCCGTTGGGTGTTCCGAGTTCGGGCCGCGGCTCGATGAGGTCGTCGATGACGAGACCCGCGCCGCGCAGGACCCTGACCCAGTCGCCGTAGGTGAGCTGATAGCTGGTCGCGCCGTCGTCTTCGGCGATGGTGTCCAGCCCGAAGTAGTCCTGTCGCAGCGTCGTGGTCACGCGGCCGGCGGCTTCGTCGTAGCAAGCTTCGAACCATGGGCCGGCGACGTTGAACACCAGGCGCCCGCCTCGGCCCAAGACGCGTGCGGCCTGCGGGACGGCCAGGTGCGGGGGCGCCCAGCTGAGCCCACCGAAGTCGCAGAACACCAGGTCGAAGCTGTCGGCGGCGAAGGGGAGTTGTTCGGCGGCGCCTTGCACCAGCGGGTAGCGGGCCGCTCCCATCTCGCGGGCCGCTGCGGCGAGTTGGGCCTCGGACAGGTCGAGCCCGACCACGGTGGCGCCCTCGGCTGCGAGCGCCCTGGACCACTGGCCGGCGCCGCAGCCGAGTTCGAGGACGCGCTTGCCGGTGACGTCGCCCAGGGCGTGCAGGTGCGCGTCGGGGATGGAATACATGCCCCACAGCCGGGGCGCGGCGCCGATCTGCGGGTCGTGCCCGTGCTGGTAGGCGCTGCTGATCCGGTTCCAGAGCCGCCGGTTGGCGGGGATGCTGTCCACGCTCCGACTCCAGCACTGCCTGCCAGGGGCGGTCAACACGATTGGGGCACTGGCCGTCCCATGATCCGCCGGACGAGCCCTAGGGCGTGTTTTAGAAGTAGCGTCGTCCGCCCGGTAGGGCGGGCCCACGGCGTCTGGTGCGTGCGATCGCAAGGCGGAGGATCAGCCTCGTACTGGACGTACTTGGATGACTCCGACAACGCGGCGAGCGCGCGTGCCAGGCGACGGGACTTCTAAAACACGCCCTAGGTGTATTGACTCGCAGGGTTGTTGACGCGGGTGATGGGTGGCTTGCCTCCGAGTGCGGTGTGGCCGCGATGGTAGTTGTAGGTGTGC